>NZ_JAUBUJ010000181.1:0-9294 GCF_036705405.1 Microcoleus sp. B13-B6 | reverse complement strand
TTAAATTTATTGCCTCAACCCCTTGCAGTATGGGGTCTGGCCCACAAATAGTGCAGTTTGAATGTCGAACAGCTTAGCTCTATATGTGTGCCTTGCTCAATCTGGTAACAAAATCTCGTTGTCTGTCTTGCTAAAGATGACATTTTTGCCATATTCTACGCAGTAAGGCTTTAGTAACTGGTACTTTTCATCTCGGTCAGTAAACAGGATGTGTACCAGTTTTTGTTCTTGCCATCCTGATTGGTAGTGTTTAACTGTTGCCAAGACTTCTCGGATTTTCACGCGCATCCTCCCACTAATACTGCTACTTCGCTCACTTTACTGATTGTCGCAAGCTTAGACTTAATGACTCGCCATAATCTCAATCCAGGACACACTAAATACAACTCAATGAAACCGTAACTTTCCAACATCAGACAAACCTCATTAGCGCGATTGTTTCTTCAGCATAATTGCGATTGGGGGGCAATATAATGTCAGGTCTTTTAGGTTGCCTCCCCTGTTGTAGGCTCAGGAAAAAGATGAGATTTAGAAGCACCTTTTCCCTTTGAGCCTGCCTTAAAGCTAGGGCTTCCCCCAACTCTCGGTGAGCGCCTACCAGAGTCCTGGTGAAATCCTCCGTGGCGGTACTGACTTGGTTGGTAAAACAGGCTTTGGGACGGGTAGATTGGCATCCCGTAAATCCAAGGGAGCTGCTTTTACAGCATCAGTGAGAACGCTGAAATTACCTCGGATATTCGACGCCATATCGGTCAAACCGTGGGTCAGATTTGCACTCAGAGAAATCTTAAAGGCATCTAGCATTTGGTCGCTAACGGCTCCGGCAACATCGGCCATCCCCAAGGATGCTTCGCGAGTCATTCCTTCAATGGCTTGTATCGCTCCGCTTTTCTCTTCTTCAGCATCACGGTTTTCCCCGTTGGCGATTGCTTCTGAGTCGATGTCATTGCAATATTCACCGCGTCCGTTCCGAGTTCCCACTATTTGTTCGAGTGCAAAACCGGGTGCAATTCGCTGATTCAGTACCAACTCGAAATAAAGGTCGATTTCTGCGCTGTCATCAGGGTTCAAAAGAGAGTTTTGCCAATCGGGCTGTCCTAAAGCTTTGCGAGCATTGGTTACATCAGAAACTTTGTTGAGTCCCCATTTGGCTTTGATGTCGCGGCGGTCAATTGTCGGTTCGGTATTCATGGGTCGGTAATCCTTCTTGTGCTAATCGTTCTCGAACAGTGGCAATGCAGCGGTTGGCTTCCAGAATCCAAGTTTCTAGGGTTAGCAAACAGTTCAAATGAAATTGAGAAAATGTTCGGCGGTAAGGCTGTCTCTGAAACTCAGGGCATTCTGCTTCTAAAAGGGCGAGTCTGGTTTTGAAAGTAGCTTCAGGCATCGGTTTTCCCCCTTTACCTAGAATTACCCTTACCTCTGCTCTGAAGTAATTGCGATGGTTCCATTGGCCGCATCGACTGTTAAAAACAGCTACGTCTACAGGCTTTTTAGGTGTTGGCATTTTCTGGCATTTGATTGGCTACTTGGCGGGCTACATATCCCGAAACTCTGATTCTTCGTTAGCTGTTTTCGGAGTCGCCCGAAGTAGCTAACGAAGAATCAAAAAAAATTATTTCCTTTCCGGCGTGCTAAATGATTTGGCATCCCAGATACCCCAGACTTCGCGCACCGAACCTACGGCATTGAGCAGCGCTTCTGGTTGCGTGCGCCCGAAAACGGTTATCTTGCGGGGCGGGTTGTACTTGCGCGTTACAGTGACAACCCATTCAATTTGATGGCTTCTGAGCGCTCTCATCGACCGTCCCTCCCGTCACCGGCATTGGGCAATGTCTCTGAACTTTGGGCTAACAGAGAACCCGAGAGCAAGTGAACCATTTGCAGCGCTTCACTCTCAGACATCCAAACATTTAAATGTTCAGATGTTGGGAATAAATCTAAGAGCTCGCATTCGGACAGCGCTTCCAACACCGTGCACGAGTAGTGCTGAGCGTAGGCGATAGCTTCGATGAGCGCCTTCTTCTGGATGTCGGTGCTGGTGGTTAGAAGTTCTTGCCAACATGGATGCAGTTGGCGGATCGAGAATTGGTCGGCGATCGATCGCACCAAATTTTTAGCTTCAGCGGATGTTGGCAGGAAGTCGAAAGTCAGGGGCCATTTATCCCCGAATAATTCGATCGTCCCGCATTCTTTGATAGCGCGGGTGAGGGTATCGCTTTGACGGAATGAATGCACTGCGGCTTCCATCAAAGCGCTCAGTTCCGGGTGCGGCATCGCGTTAACGGATATCAAGAGCTGGCGGTACAAAGTGGAAGTTGCTGGTGTATCCGATTCTGATGCGGGTGCGGGTGCAGGTGCTGCCGAGAAAGTTGCAGCCGCTTCAACGGGTACCGGTATCTGCGGTTGTGTCATGATTGGGGAACATCCTTGTTGGTGTGCCAGACCCCGCCCTAGAAGATTACAAGTCACAGGGGGGGGATTTGGTTTGTTTGCGGTTTTTTTCTATTAATTGATTGATTTGGGCGATCGCTTCCTTGCGACCCATAGCTTGAACCAGTTGCCGAAACTCCCAGAGAATTTCGATAGCCTCTGTGCGAAACCCCCGACTGTTTGCTTGGTAGTACCAGCCAATCGGCTCCAATCTTTGAAGCACCGCAACATCTCGTTTTAATTGAGATTTACTGATATACAGCAATTCCAACGCTTGATTGCGAGATATATAGGAGATGTCCTCTGGTAGTGGCAGGCTGTTCATGACAGGGGCGAGTTGCTGGCGATTTTGCGAACCAGGCTCTTAACTGGCTCGCAAATCAATCATTGCATAGGGACAATACAGGTACAATAGTGGTACAAATATATGAGCCATTAGTGAGCCACTCTTAACATTGCTCCACAAATGCACCACTATTGCAACAGAAATGAGATAATAAAGTAAAAATATTGGTAGAGTTTATGGCACGCAAGGATGATCGACTGCACGTAGCACCGTTGGGCGAATACTACGACGACATATTAAAGGTCGATAGCTGGATAAACGCCCGCCCAATTTCCAGCCAAGCTAATTCGCTGCTTTGCGTAAAACTCCAGGAACGGGAGGAGCGAATTCGAGCGCGAATTGAATACCTTGCAGCGAAGCGAGGGATCTCAGGAAAAGAGCTGTGGAATCAAATTCTGAAGGGGGATGCCAAAAAATTGGAGCCTGAAGAGATAACCGAAGTTTCAGAATAAGGAAAAGTTAGACATTCAGTTGCAAGAATAAAATTAACGCGCGACAAAAACTTGCAATTCTAGGAGTTTGATGCACTAGACAATTGCGCTTGTTACCGGAAAAACTAGGTTGAACTTTCGGTGTATACACGCCCGATTTCCTTATCTTGCGTTTGGTGTATACCCGATCTTTGGCAGAGAAAGCGTTAAAGGAGGATTTGTGGCCGAATCAATGAGAGCCGTCAGAGCCTCGGTAAAAATAGGTTCCCTTACAGTCGATGGGTTCATGCTGCTAGACGGCTCGTATCGAATGAGCCAAACCCAAGTCGCCGAAGCAGCGGGCTTATCCCGACGCAACGTGTCCGATTTCTTACGCTCAAACGCCCTAAAAAGCTTGCTGGGTGAAGGTTACACGAGTACGATTTTCGAGCGCGAAGAAATCGAAATCGAGTCGGAGCCCGGTAGTCGGGGGCAAAGTTGGTTTCTGTCCGTCCCTCCAGAAATTGCCAGCGCTTACTGGCTGTGGCAAGCTCACCGGGGGAACAAAGCTGCCTTAACTATGAGCATGGGACTGATTACCGAATCTCTCGAACGGCGGTTTGACGAAGCTTTCGGCGTTACCCGCACTGAGGCTGAACGAAACGAGCTCCGCTCGCCAACGAGTTCAAGAACTTGAACAGGATATCAGAGAGGCGTTCGCTTGTTGACGATCGAGCCAGAATCGAACGCGACCACTACGAGCGCTTACGAGCGGGAGAACGGTATTGACCCTTGGAGAATTCCGGGGGCGAATGAGGAGTAGGGCTCACGGAGTTCAAAACCAACAAGTCAGAGGAAACAGCAACATGATCCAAACCCAAACAAACCCACAAACCATACCTAAAACAATCACGTTTGATGAGTTCGCAGCCTGGTATCCAGAGAACTCTATTCGCCGCTACGAACTGCACAATGGAGTAATTGTCGAAATGCCTCTAGGAACTGGTCGCCATTCCCGCGTTACAGGGTTTACCTGGGACGAAATCAGCGCAGAAATCAGGCGGCTGAAATTGCCTTGCTTTATCCCCGGTGACTGCCTGCTCAAACCCGTCCGCAACGAGGCGGGCTATCAGCCAGATGTAGTTGTCCTAGATGAAGCGGCTCTCGCCAACGAACCGCGCTGGGATAGGGAATCCATCATCACGATGGGTTTCTCGGTTCGGCTGGCAGTAGAGGTAGTCAGTACGAATTGGCGGGATGATTACCATTTCAAATTCGCCGACTACGAAGAAATGGGCATCCCTGAATACTGGATCGTGGACTATCTCGGTTTGGGCGGCCGCAAGTTCATCGGCAGCCCCAAACAACCCACCCTCTCGGTTTGCCAATTGGTAGATGGGGAGTACCAGGTCAAACAGTTTCGGGGGGATGACACAGTTGAGTCGCTGGCTTTCCCGGAATTGAACTTGACTGCCGAGCTGATTTTTAGGGCCGGCTTGCCTCTAAGCGAGCCGAGCTAGAAGGACTGAGGGCGATCTGGCGCTGCTGTTGTCCCAATTTTTCACCGCTCGCCCGCCGCACACGCGCCACAGCACAGAACGCAGTAGAATCGTTTTAGTCAAAAAAAACGCTACACCTTAAAAGAGGGGCAGCGACAAAAAATCAAAATTAATTATTAATTCAATAATAGCTTATTTTGTCAACCCTTAGTTGACAGCTAAGAACAGACAAAAAGCTATTGTCAAAGCCTCTCTTCTATATATGGTGTAGCGGGTCAACCTACCAGGGAGAATCCCGCTATGGATACCATTCCACACAATTACGACCCGAATAGTCAAGTATCGTTTTCTCGGAAAATCGACTGCGAGCTTGGAAAGCAACAGCCTTCAAAGCCTGACTGTGACTCAATTATCGCACAATCTCCTCTAAATACGCAAACAAACCGTGGATTGTCTGCTGTCACCTTTGAAGCGATCGGGGGTGCGGTGTAATGGTTTACTCGCAATCATTCCCTCAGCAGATCGACCGCGAACAAGTGCGACAGCAGCTAGCAGCCTTGGGTTACAAAGCCGGCGACACAGTTTACCTGCGAGCCTTCTACCCCAGTTCAGATCCCCGCAAAGCTGGGGATGCTGGCAGGAAAGCAGAAGCAACCAACCTCGACCAATTGATTGAACGCGCCACCGAATTTCAAACCGAGGGACGCGGCGTGTACTTGGTGGTCAACGGCGGCGGACACACAGACAAAGATGTCACCGAAACGCGGGCCGTATTCTACGAGCACGACAACTTAGACAAAGCTGCTCAAATAGACTTGTGGAAAGACTTAGGACTGCCAGAACCCACACTGCAAATCGACACCGGCGGGAAGTCCATACATTCCTACTGGGTATTTGACGAGTTCGTTGCAGTCGAAAAATGGCGATTGCTCCAAACCGAGTTGCTTGAGGAGGCCGACGCCGATCGCTCCTTAAAGAACCCCAGCCGAGTGATGCGCTTAGCTGGAGCGCGGCACTCAAGCGGCAATCAATCCCTGATTGTCAGCAACTCCGGAATGCGCTACACATACGAGGATTTGAGGGCGATCGTCCCGACACCGGAGAAACCGGAACCGACACTTTTTCGGGATCAGTCCACAGTCAAGCCGCTTGCTGCGGGTGACATCCCCGATACTTATGAAGACATCGCTGTACCCGTGCCAGCCAGCGTCCCATTGGAGGAATGCTTGGCAAAAAGCTCTCGCGAGTTGCTATACGGCATCAGTGAGGGGGGAAGGAACGAAGCAGGGGCCAAACTAGCTCGCGATTTAATCGGCACCGCGAACTACCTGCGGGCGATCGGGCAAGCTTTTAACGGCGACCCCCAGCAAATGTTGGAAGATTTCGCGGCTCGGTGCAATCCACCGTTGCCGAAGCACGAAGCCGAGACAATTTGGAAGTCCGCCCTCCAAGGCAGCCCCACACCGGCCTGCAAGCCAGATGGTGTGAAAAATTGCATCAAAGGCTGGTACTGGAACAACCACATTAAAACGAGTCGGCGGTTTGTCGATCGGCAAACCGACAAACCAACACACAAAAACAAGCTTGGAATGAGGGAAGCGGCTCAGATGGCAAGAGAAATCTTGAAGGGCGAGCCAAACGAAGTTTCAGCCAACATCAAGCTTGAGGAAGTCCGGCAGAAAACGAGTTTTAGCGAGTATGCTTGGGAACACAAGATTATCAAGCCACTGAAACGAGACATGGATGCGGAACGATTCAAACTCGAACTGCTAGGCTTGCTTCAAATGGAAGACCCAGTAGAGCGCATCCGACAAATCGCCCTACTAGCGCCCAAGTACAGCATGAGCGCGGGGTCACTCAAAGAAGCGATGGCCGCAATGAAGCAGCGGACAAGCGCGTCCGAGTCACGGCTTTGGAGCTTAAATGAGGTTTTTAGCCTTCAGTCTGAGGGTTTGCGATGGGTGGTTCCCGAACTTCTGCCACGCGGTGAGACGGTGATTCTGAGCGCAAGCCCAAAATGCGGTAAATCCTTAATAGCAGTAGACCTCGCTTTTTGCACGGCTACTGGCGAAGAGAAATTCTTGGGGCAAAACATCGAGGTGGGCAAAGTCCTGTTGGTGTCAGTCGATGAGTCTTTAAATAGCACGCGGTCAAAGCTGCTAAAGCGGGGATTCCGGTTGACGGAAAGCGACAACTTAAAAGTATTACCCCAATGGGATATCACGCAAACAGCAAAACTTGAGGCTTTCTTGGAAGATTACCGCCCGGATGTAGTCATCATTGACAGTCTCAAGCGTATTTGCAAAGGTAGCGCCGTGTCGGAAAACTCAGCAGAATTTTCCGACAATATCTACGCCCTCAAAGAACTGTTAACCCGTTACGATGCCGCTGGCGTTCTAATCCATCACAGCAACAAAAATCACGAGGCTCTAGGCGTTGAAAGATTGCGAGGTTCTAGTGCGATTGCTGGCAGCGTTTGGGGTGTTTGGCAAGTTGACCACATCCCAAAACAAGACCCCCACAACAAGAAAAAAATGATAGTTGACCCCAAGTGTCCGAAGCGAATTTTCTCGTGCTTTCCGAGGGATGCAGAAGGTCAAACACTGGACATTGAGCTAAATCTCGAAAACAATTCTTGGCTTTGTCACGGACTAGCAGGGGAGGACGCCGAAGCAACACAGCAAAGAGGGACGATCCGAGAACGAATCTTGCGGACTCTTGAAAAACACAACAGACCGTTACCCGGCCCTGAAATCATTGAATTAGCTCTGCTAGCCGAACAGCGCGGCTCAGCTTACTCGGAACTAAACCGGATGGTTGGCAAGAAGGTTATTAGTGCGGCACCAGCACCGGGCGATAAACGATACACCCTATATTCTTTGCCCAACTGTCACGCTGAATCTTTGAGCGTAAAATCTCCTCCCCCCCCTCCCCCCCCTATCTCACTGCCAATTGCTATCTATAACTCTGTAAACCATACAGAGCATGGTTTACAAATAGATAGCCAAATAGATAGCACATACATAGCAATAGATAGCACTGTGACAGTTCAATCCGAGGTGCTATCTACTGCAAACCATTGTGAGGAAAAGGTTTCAGAGATAGATAGCAACTTCTCACTGTCACAGGGGAGAGGGGGGGTAAAACAAAATCTGGAACCCGATTCTGTCACAGTATCAACTGCGGAATTGGCACAGGAACAAGAACCTCGATCGACAGTTGATACCAACCAGTCAACAGTGGAGCCTCTTGCCCGTACAGAAATCGAAGTTTCTACCTGCGGAACGGGGGCGAAAACTGGGGCGGGTGATGTTGAAATTGGGGCGGGTGATGATGAAACTGGGGCGGTTGAGGTGAAAGTGCCGATCGCCCCTAGTCTCCAATTCACCCCCGGCGATCGGGTGAAAGTTTCGGTCCAGTATCCCGGTACTCAGGAATTCAGGGGAAAGCTGGCCACAATAGTTGATGTATATAATGACGGGCGGTGCCGGATTGAGTTCGATAGCGAAATCGAAATATCTGGGTGTCAGCCAACAAAAGCGACCAGCATTAATGGTGACTACTTGGTTTTAGAATCCGCCGCCTCACTACTCAACGAAGACGAACTAGAACTGGTTGAGGAGATGCTTTTGGCGATCTCACAATCAGACGAACTAGTTACCGATGCCGTGAAAAAGAGTCTCGCGGAAACTTGCGACAAAGGTTTAGCTAGCCGAGAAAAAGTTTGGTTCGCATTGACGGCGAGCGAGCGAACTGCGTTCAGAGCGCTGCTAGCTGCCGTCACAAACCCCATCTGAGCCTCTTGCCCCCTCTGCGCCTGAGCCGGAACAGCCGACAGCAGAAGCAGTGGCCTTCGTGAGAGCCAATACCGACGCTGGCTGACATTGAGGGCGACGGCTAATCCCGCACCATCGGATATTCCCAAAAACACTGGCCGCCCTTCGGGCAACTGCCCTTCAGTGGACGACAATCGCCCCCTGAACCGCCCGAACACTGTTATAGCCTTGCGTCGGGAGTCAGGAGTCAGGATTAGGATGCTTAACTATTAAGGGTGGAAGCAATCAATAATGTCCTAAACGCCGGGCGCGACTGCTATATCAGAACACTGTGTTTTCACGCATGGAGCCTGTCGAACCAATTGAACAGGCTGTTGCAGCAGAGGCGAAAGCCTGCATTGCCAAAAGCGCTCGCCCCGGTCGCTCGAAGCCGTTGTAGGAGCGCTCGAAGGATCGCGTGTTTCAGAAAACTCAGCCACAACTTTCCTTTACCGAGATAAATATATCGCCCAACATTGCTATTGCTACCATCTTTCCCTGCTTTTTCCAGTTCTTCCCAGCTTGCATAAATTTGCATAAATTTGAGTTTTTTGTTGCTAATACCGCCCAAAATCGGGTTAACAATTCAAGCTGAGCTTACACAATTTTACTCAGAAGAACTCAAAAACCACAGCAATAACTCAGAAAAACTCAGAAAAACTCATCGTCGAGCGGTCCCAAAAAGTTAATTTTGAGGTGTTTTCCTGTCCCTGATGGGAGCGTGTCACTTTTGCGATAAGTATAAATACTCAGAATAAGTAGGGCAAAGGTTTTGAGCTATTGTTGGCAAA
>NZ_JAUBUJ010000180.1:0-9313 GCF_036705405.1 Microcoleus sp. B13-B6 | reverse complement strand
TTTGCCAACAATAGCTCAAAACCTTTGCCCTACTTATTCTGAGTATTTATACTTATCGCAAAAGTGACACGCTCCCAGTGAATTCGCCTGTGAGTCTTTAAAAAATTGGTGGAATAATTATGGTAAAGCAGCCTACCCTAACGCTAATTCTATCTTGGCGAAATGTGATGGGGGAGGTAGTAATAATGCTAATCATTATATTTTTAAAGAAGATTTGCAGAAATTAGTTAATGAAATAGGAATTGAGATCAGAATTGCTCATTACCCTCCTTATACATCTAAATATAATCCGATAGAACATCGACTTTTTCCTCATATTACCAGGGCTTGTCAAGGAGTAATTTTTACAAGTTTAGAATTAGTCAAAGCTCTCGTAGAAAAAACTCACACTAAAACGGGACTATCTGTAGCTGTAAATATCCTTAATAAAGTTTATCAAACTGGTAGGAAGGTAGCTGATAACTTCAAAAATACTATGCAAATTGTTTTTGACGAATATTTGCCAAAATGGAATTATCGAGCCGTACCCCAACCTGAGTAATTCATTAAGTTATTTATTTTTCATTCCTTAACTTGTGAGGAATGACCCCACATCCGTCCAATTATCAGAGGAAAAGCAGGAAAGCCCGTAGAGTTTGGAGCCAAACTGTCAGCGAGTTGCAATGAAGGATATGTATTTCTAGACCGGATAAGTTGGGATAACTTTAACGAATCAGGAGACTTAAAAGCACTCATTTGAAGCATTTAAAAATTACACAGGATACTATCCAGAATCAGTCCATGCAGATCGCATTTATCGAACAAGAGAAAACCGAGCTTGGTGTAAAGAAAGAGGAATTAGAATTAGTGGCCCCCCTTTAGGAAAGCCACCAGCAAATGTTAGTAAGGAAACCAAGAAACAAGCCTGGGAAGATGAAAGAATTCGTAACTCTATTGAGGGCAAATTTGGGACTTGCGAAAAAGAAGATTTAGCCTGAATCGGGTGATGGCAAAACTTGATAATACTTCCGAAACAGCCATTGCTATTACTTTTTTAGTAATGAACCTTTCTACCTGGTTAAGACGGGTTTTTTGTGCGTTTTTATGTCACAAACCGAAAATCACACCTATTTACGGTTCAATGATTATTAAAAGCTATAGCAGGGCAAGTTATAGTCAACAAAAAGTTATGTTTCGCCGAGCTTGAATTGCCCATCAAGTGCGATGCCTACGGCTGGCTACGCCTACGCGATTTTTTCTAACTTATTCAGCAAGCCCTACTTACCTGTCTCAATTTAGCCCCTGCAAGGGCAGGCATTTTGCCTGCCCCACCAACAAAATTATTTTTGAAGAGCTAGCCTTTGTTTAAACTGCCGCCAGTAAGAGCCTACTGGTGATTTTCCGAACATAATTCGCAATTTTTTCATAATTCCCATCTGCGACTGTCCATAATAAAGTGCCTGAGCAGGAATCCTTTCGGCATCAGAAAAACCCACATTGATAAAGCGTTCAATTCCTTCTCGCTTCAGGTATTTTTGACGAGTCTTCTGCAAGCGCTCTTCGTGAGTATTTGTATGAAATACCGTCCAGTTCGGATCTTCTGCCTTACATAAGCTGTATTCCTTGTGGCGTTCTACGTACTGCTCGAAAGCGAGTTCCCATAAATATCTGTCCTGATTAGTCGCCTTAGCTGGATTCTCACCTTTGAAGCCAGACATAATAAAATCCCCAGCAAATTCATGGGTTGCCGCCATAAATTTACTCCGCTTCATCAGAGCAAAATTCAGACTACACTTGTCGCTAAAGTACCACCCCGGCCAGGCGTCGTGGTGCTGCGATGGCAGATTGAATGAACCGCTAACCGAGAAAACATCATCGCGTTCGAGATAACCAATCGCTTCCTCTAACCAACCATCGTGGCCCTTTCGGTAGGGCAAGGTGTCAACGTGGAAAAATAGCAAGTAAGGTTTACTCGCGATCGCCCCCGATGTATATTCTTTTATATAACCAGACTCCATCCCCCCATGATTATCTTCGTGATTAGACTGGATTACCTGCAATTTGTCAATCAAACCTTCTTCAAACAATTGCCAGTATACCCTTTGAGTTTTGAGATCGCTGCCACAATCTACAACGACAACTTCACCAGGTTTACCCCCTAAAAACTGAAACCAATCTTGGAGAATGTCAGCAAATACTAAAGCATCCCCAAAGTTGGATGTCACCATTGAAATTTGGTCGAGGGTGTTCAGTTGTGGAATCATAAGCAAATGCCTCACACTTCATAATATAAAAAGCAGAAATGATTTAAAAGTTTAGCAAAAAATTAGCAATTTTTCGGCTTCCTCCTAGGTAACCTGGCAACATTAATTACATAAAGACTCTTGACTAAGCAAGGCTTGCAGGCCAGATTTGGGTATCCACTCAATAAATCGGGGTAAATCGCTCAGTGACGAGCCTCTTTCCGGGAGCAAAATCCTTCCCGACAGGGTAGTCTACCCCGATTTATTGAGCGGAGACAGATTTTGTGCAATTAATTCTACACAACTACTATAGCCTTTCTCAGATAGGTGAGGTATGACTCGGAGCGGAGTTTTTTGTCTGTATCTCGCTTACTATATAACGACCATAAGAGGGCTCTCATCCCAACAACGTACCTCATCTTTCTGAGAAAGGCTATACCAGCATAGAGTGCTTTGACATCTCCCTCGCCTGAAAAGGCAAGGGGATTAGTAAGACCATAATCGTAGTCTTAAAGCTGTGGACAATTCGCTTCTACACGCTCAAAAACAACTACCAGTACAAGAGGTATGCAATTACGCTTACTTTTATCTTGTTTTGCTTTCCTTCGGCGGTTGAAACAGCAGAAAAGTCCATCCCCGTGTCTGTAGCCCGGGGATTCCGTCTCGTTTTTTGGTGAATTACTCGTTACCCAGCTACATTACCTGTTCGACTTCAGCAATTTCTGGGATAGCCTCGCGCAGGCGACGTTCAATGCCCATTCTCAGAGTCATTGTGGAACTCGGGCAAGAGCCGCAAGCTCCTTGCAGTCTCAGGTGTACCACTGGGCCGTCAATTTCTACGAGCTCGACGTTGCCACCGTCGGATATCAGGTAGGGACGCATTTCATCGAGAACTGTTTCGACGTTATCTCTGGTTAGTGCTAGTGTCATATTTCGCCTCTGTGATGATTTCTTGCAGTTGATAAAAGTTCGATTTGACTCAAGGGCAGCATTCTCAACCCGCGCGGGATTTAAGAAACCGGGTTTCTTGACAAAAGACTTGCACGCTCAGGTGAGCTGGCTACAGGAAACCCGGTTTCTCTCACGCTGATGCTCGATTTCAATTCGCTCTCTGGTTCGATCGTAGCGTTACTTGCCGCCAAATCAAGTTGATTCTGATACGTTATCCAAAAAAACCCGTTTTATTTAAGAAATCGGGTTTTTGAGGCCGCTACACTACTGCTGGTTCTAGCAGTTTGACGTTGGAGTAGTTGAACTCGGTTGTTGTCAATTGACCTTTTTCTTTTGATCGAACTACTTGCTTTGTCATGACATAATAGTCGCCTATCTTGTCAAAGGTATCTTCAAATTCGAGTTCTTTGATGATTTCGTCTGTTTGGGGGTTGCGGAAAACGGCATCGTAGTGGGTTGCCAAAGAACCTTCGGGTGTCTCTAAGCTTTTATGCGTGTCAATTACGAAAGCCATGCGGCCCATCACCCGGCTGACTTGACAAATTGAGAGACCTCGGACTTTATAGTTAGACCCCATTGAGTCGCCTTGCACCAAGATGTCCACAGCGTCTGTGCTGTCCTTCTCGCCGAGGGTGAAGCTATTTTTGCCGTGAGATTTTTCAAATGTCGAGCGTTTGCGGTGGGTGACAATATCGCGCATTTGGGTGTAGACGCTTTGCTGCACTTCCTCGTCTTCAATGCCCGTGACTTCCACGCTCATGTCGGGTTTGATCCAAACATGACCCGTATATACTTCGTCGCCCTGTTTGAGTTCAATATCGGCACTGTAACCGGGAAAATTGGCATCCCAGGTATAGCGGTGTTCGTAAGCAGCGCGAAACAAATCGCGAGCGTTGGCTTGCTCTGTCATAAATCCCTCTTTCTCTTGACACCCATCTAGTTTAGCTTAACCGCGAGAAGCCCCACATTCACTGGGTAGGGGAGTTACCCGCACTCCTAGCGAGCACTTCTTGGGGGTGCGGCTGGGCTGGCAATTAGGGCGCAACAAGAATTTACCGCAAAAGTGGGTATAAAGCCCCGTCCTTCTAAGACGGCTTTAATTTCTACAATTTGTAAATAATTGTTAAATAGGTAGATTTTGTGGGTAAAAGTTGCAGTAAAAATAATGATAAACTATTCCCATGATAGTATTAGAGTTTAAGTTGAAAGGCAAAGCGGAGCAATATCGGATCATGGACGAAATGATTCGGACGGCTCAATTTGTCCGAAACAAAACTCTTAGACATTGGATAGACAATCAAGGAATTAAGCTGGTAGACCTATACAAACAGTGTGCCATTATGGCGAAAGAGTTTGAATGGGCAGGCAAGCTTAACTCGACGGCACGTCAAGCTTCGGCGGAGCGTGCCATTTTTGCTATAGGGCGTTTTTTTGCTAATTGCAAAGCAAAGAAACCAGGGAAAAAGGGATTCCCGCAGTTCAAAAAGCACACTCGTTCCGTTGAGTACAAACAATCGGGTTGGTCACTTTCTGCCGACAAAAGATGTTTAACATTTAAAGACGGCTTCGCTGCTGGGAAGTTCAAGTTGGTTGGTAGTCGGGATTTGTATTTCTACGCGCCAAACGAGATTAAACGAATCAGAGTCGTGCGTCGTGCCGACGGATACTACGCTCAATTTTGTATCAATGTGGAACGGAAAGAGGAAGCTATTTCCACTGGTAAAGCCATTGGAATAGATGTCGGATTAAACCATTTTTATACTGATAGCGATGGCGAAACAGTTCCTAATCCTCGGTATCTCCGCAAAAGCGAAAAAGCTCTGAAGAGATCGCAGAAGCGAGTTTCTCGGAAAAAGAAAGGTTCTAAAAATCGAAAAAAAGCGATCAACAAGTTAGGAAGAAAACACCTGAAGGTCAGTAGACAGCGTAAAGACTTCGCCATTAAGACGACGCCCGGCGCGGTGAAATCTAACGATTTTGTAGCCTACGAAGACCTTCAGGTGCGGAACATGGTTAAGAACCATAAACTCGCTAAATCAATTAGCGATGCTGCGTGGTCACAGTTTGCTCAATGGTTGGAATACTTTGGAAAAGTGTACGGCAAAACAGTTATTGCTGTTGCTCCTCAGTACACATCTCAGGAATGTTCAAACTGTGGCAACCTGGTTAAAAAAACTCTGTCAACTCGAACCCATATTTGTGGTTGTGGTGTGGTGTTAGATCGCGACCATAATGCCGGAAAAAATATTTTGGCAAAGGGATTGAAGCAGGCAGGAATCAATTTAAATACGGTGGGGCACACCGAAATTTACGCTGGGGGACAGACCGATCTCTACTCGCTGATGGTAGCCAAACAGAGATAAGTTCGACTGGATGATCCAAGAATCCCTGCGCCTTTAGGCAAGGGAGTGTCAATTTCTCTATCGGTTGCTATGATCGGAAAATAAAGTCCCAAAATGCCTGGTTATTGAGAGCGCGATGGGTCGCAAGCCACACACCAGTCTTAGTTATGGGTTATGTTGAAAAAACTTGTGTCCGCTTTTTAGGGGTTGCACCCGCAGGCAACTATTAGATTCCCCCCTTAATAAAATGCTAGAAACTGTCTACAAACACTTAGAAACATTGCAGGAACAAGCTAGAGAATTGCCACCACCGCAACAGGCAATTCTCACGGAAACTCTGGAAATTTTATCTAATTCTTTGCAGGAAATTGCAGCAGATCGCCTGTTGGAAATGGCGAGATATAACGAAGTAAAGCTGGTTGAAATCGAAAAAAAAAATCGCCTCTTGGAACGCACTGTAGCCCAGCAAGTAGGGCAAATCAGACAGCTACGGGAGCAGTTGGAAAAACAAATTAGCCAGCACCGCAGGGACAATCAAGGATTAATTAAAAGTGAAGCCAAACTGCAAGCTATGCTGCGTAATTCTCCCGATCTAATTAGCATTGTCGGCTCCGACGGGCGAGTTCGATATCACAGCGGAGCCCTACAGCGGCTTTTGGGTTACAACCCAGAAGAAAGAATTGGCAAATTTCACGGCGAGTTAATCCATCCAGACGATTTGCTGGCTTGGCAGACGTATTTTGGTAAGTTGTTAGAATCTCCCGGCATTGGGGGGGCAATCGAATATCGGAAACGCCATGCTGACGGTTCTTGGATCTACATGGAGTCGGTAGGTAACAGTTTGCTTTGCGATTCGAGCGTGCAGGGAATTATAATTAATTCGCGGGAAATAGGGGAACGAAAGCAAGCCGAAATCGCAGTCCGAGAGTCGGAACTCCACTACAGAGTTATGTCGCAAATTACTTCGGATTTTGCCTATTCTTTTAAGGGACTGCCCGACGGCAAGTTCGCCTGCGAGTGGGCGACAGAAGCTTTTGAGCGCTGCACAGGGATCGTTCCTGAAGAATTAGAATCGTTTGGTTGGTGGAACTCCGAACTCGTTCATCCTGACGACAGGGAAATGTTAATTAAACAATTAGAAGGCTGTACTTTCAGCCGCACTGGAGCTAATGAGTATCGCATTCTTAATCAAAAAGGCGAGGTGCGCTGGGTGCGGGACTACTGGCAAGTGGTGTGGGACAAAACTGCTGAACGGGTTGTCCGTTTGTGGGGCGCTTGTCAGGAAATTACCGATCGCAAGCAAGTAGAATTGAAACTGCAACTCGTTAACCAAGTTTTGCAAGCCCAGATAGCATCGGCGCCGCTGGCGATTAACTGTACCAGCAATGACGGCAATACCGTTGTTTGGAACCGCGCCGCCGAACAACTTTTTGGCTGGACTGCGGCTGAGGTTTTAGGGAAACCTTTACCGAATATTCCTCAAGGCCAAAAGCAAGATTTTTACGCCCTGCTAAAGTCTGCGTCTAATGGCAACCCGCACAACGGTTTGGAAATATCTTTGTTGAAAAAAGACGGTAGTTCGATCGATGTTTGGCTTTGGGCCGCACGCGTGCGAGATGCGGGCGGCCAGACTGTCGGCAGTATCAACATATTTTCTGATCTTTCAGAACGCAAGCGCATAGAGGAAGAGCGCCAAAAACTAGCAGCGATGAAAGATATGGAGGAACCTTTTTGGGCGCGCTATGTCAGCCCTCCGAAAACTACGAAAAAAAAGGGCGGTGGGTAATTCTCTCAAGCACAATTTAAAAGCATTAAAAGTGCAAAAGTGCAATCTTATGCTTGCAATAAGCTGCTACGCATCTAAATTGAATACAGAGACGGGCTCTCCTGCCCGTCCCACAAGAATTGTAGAAAAATTGACTGTCAAATTAGATGCACAACAGCTTATCCTTTCCGGTCAAATAACCTATTTGATGGGAGTCGTTCGAGCGGACATAATATGATAAATACACCGGGCTACCACCTGTAGTAGTTGCTCTGCTGTACTGTGTAAAACTATTTTTCCCTAAAAATAATTGATGAACCAGCTATCGAATTTATTGAGGGAATCTATCGATAAAGTGTCAGCTTTTTTCTGGGTAAAACTTGTGGGCACGGTAAATATTAGACTTGTCAAAGACGCCACTCGAAGGTTTACTGATGCCCAGATTTTTCCTGGTTCCTGAAAGTGGCTAACTCTGCGTGAGTTTGGCAAGCTTCACTTAACTCAATGTAATCTAAGATATTGGAAATTACCTGAGAAAGGTGGATAGCCGAACGGTGAGCTTCTTCGATAAAATCTCTCTCCTCTATGGGATCGTCAGCTTGGTCGTCTATGGTTAGTTGTAGATAGCCGATGATGTGATTTAGGGGAGTGCGGAGCTCGTGGGACGCTTTCAACAAAAATTGCTTTTTGAGCTGGGATAGTCCTTGTACTCGCTTGCTGCGCTCTTGGTAGAGGGTGGCGAGGGCGATCGCACTTCCTACTTGCTCGGCAAGTTCTTGTGCGAATTCGATCTGGCATTGAGTCCAAGGTCGATCGGTCTTACCCTTCCCCGACGATCGACCTTTGCACTGATGCAAGCTAATTATGCCGTTAGGTTGCTCTTGGTAAGCGGTAGCCACCACTAGCAGCGACTGCGGCCCAAAAGAGTCATTGGCTGCAAAGGACTCTACTACCACCGGTTCGAGGGTGGCTAGAGCTTGAAGGAAATGAGGTGCTGCTGTGAGCGAGATTTCCATTCCCAGCATCGGTAAAAATGGTTCTTGGCAGTATTCAGCAGCTACTTTGACTTGCAGACTAGAACTTTCATAGGGACAAAGGATGCAGCGGCTGACGCCTAGTGTTTCTCCCAGACTGTTAACTGTTTGCTGCCAGATGGTATGGAGATCCAAGGTTCGACGAATATTTCTGCCAATTTGGAGTAAAAGTTTTTGCGATTGAGCTGATATTTGCTGATTCATAGCAACCCCTTTTCTACTAGACTGGCAAAAGTTTACCACTCCGGCAACAGAGCAGGGAGTTACTGAATTTGCCAGCCTGCCGCTGTCCAACTTATGAATTACGTAATTCTACTTAAATATTGCCACAGACCGTCAAACATTACTAAGTATTTGCGGTGTCTTTACAATATCTTTATAATTTTCACATAGAAGGGAGAGCATCCTGTTTTCTTAAAAATCCTTGACAGTAGGGGATTGGAAAGCTGAATCAGTGCTAAAAGTAGCCATTAAGTTCTTGTAAAGTTGGCGGTTTATGGGGGTTTACTCGGAGGTGTGATCTTCCAGCCGACAGATTAAAGATTAGCTGTTATCCGTATCCCCCGGATTTGATTTATGCCAATTCTGGGTGGGGATCGGAAGTGGCGGGGGTGAGGAATATGAGTCCAAAACTCCCAAGGAGGGAGCTGGGCGACGGATAAAAGTCAATCGATTTTAGATTTTAGATTTTAGATTTTAGATTTTAGATTTTAGATTTTAGATTTTAGATTTTAGATTTTAGAATTGAAGCATTGAAGCATTGACCCCACGGATAAATACGTTCGGCAAGTTTCATCGGATACAGGTTTTTTATTTCTGGGTCCTGAGTCTGCGAAGGAATGAATCACGTGGCGGGTATCCTGGATGCTTTCGGTCAAAATTGATACGCTGGTGGGCGATCGAACTGTGTTTGTAGAATAATTATAGTCATTTCAAATAAGTATGAGACACTAGACTTCACAATAAGCACGAATAATTTCATCAAGAGATGTGCCAGGA
>NZ_JAUBUJ010000179.1:0-9364 GCF_036705405.1 Microcoleus sp. B13-B6 | reverse complement strand
ATTATACTGATGCTCGGCAAAAAAGTCATGGTGGGGTTGCCCAGTATTTATACTCATCGCAAAAGTGACACGCTCCCTCTGGTCTCCCCCATGCAGTGTGGTCGATTGCCACTAATATGTGTTCCGTTGGGGGTGCTTCTTTCTGTAATTGCTCCAGATACAGCAGCATCAGTTTTTTTCGGTCTGGTCTACAGTCTTGTAACGCTTCGTAGACGCAACGCCTGTGACGATTGAATAATGGATTGAGCGAAAATTCCGCTAAACATGACGCATTCGGAGTGGTCATCACGCTCATCCATGAGCTCGAATGTTGCATCTTTCGCTTTCACTAATAAATCGTATGCTGCTCCCAGGAAAGTCCTTTAATCGTTCACTGTTCATTTAAGGAGTGGATAGGTTTTATTTTTCACCCTCATTCTCTCCTGGCGCGGTGGCTCTAGTTCTTCTTTTGCCACCGTTCTCATCTTTGGTTAGTCTAAACTACAGTGATAAATTGATTCTAAGAAGCTCAATCGTTTTGGGAAAATATCTACAATGGATCAACAAATCGTGTCAAAAAATGTATCGGGAACACCTTTGGCCAAGCCTGATGAAACACAAAATCCTGTCGGGGATTTAGACAAGAACAGCCCTACAATTACCGATGCGGAGTTCGCGGAGTTTATTAAGCAGGCGATCGCCGAAAACCCCGATGGCGTTAAGACCAAACTTCCGAATCAGTCTAACGGTGCACCCGAAACAGGTGCTGCTGATAACAGCCAAACTGCGGAATTTATGGGCGTACTAGAAGAAGGTGCGGGCGACAAAGATGACGATGATGACAGCGGCATCGATCGCCGCGGAACTCTCTTCGGTAATGATGGCGATGACGTAATTGTCGATCACCGCGGAACTCCCTCCGGTAATGATGGCGGTGACGTAATTTTCCTCACCGGCGATGAGGATGAGATATACGGCAAGAAAGGCAAGGACAAAATCAAAGGAAACCGTGAGAAAAACAATAAAATCTACGGTGGTAAAGATGACGACGATTGCGAGGGCGGCGATGGCGACGATGAAATAAAGGGCGATCGGGGCAAGGACAAGGTTAACGGTGGCCAAGGCAACGACAAGCTTAACGGCGGTAAAGACGACGATACCGTGATGGGCGGTACCGGCAACGACACCTGCGAAGGCGATGACGGCGATGACTGGGCCCACGGCAACGAAGGAGATGATAAGGTTGACGGCGGCGCCGGCAACGATACCATCTACGGCGGGGTGCCGGCGACGATAGCGTGATGGGCGGTGCCGGCACCGATACCCTCATTACTGGCGACGGCAATGACATCGCAGACGGCGGCGACGGAGACGACAGCGTTAGCGGCGGCGACGGCGAGGATACGCTGATGGGCGGCGACGGCAACGATACGCTGATGGGCGGTACTGGCAACCATACCTGTATAGGCGGTGGTGGAGATGACGTTTATGGCCTGAGTGACAGTAACTCTGGGGCAAGTGCAGTCATCAGTGACTACGAAGACGGCAAAGACAAGTTTGTGCTGACTGGCGACTTGAACTTTAGCAGCTTGACCTTTATACAAATCGGTGTCAATACCGAAATTCGGGTCAATAACTTCGCGCTGGCGCTATTGTTGAATGTCAACGCAACGCTTATCACTGCTGGCGACTTTTTGGGAGTTAATCCTCAAACTCCAACTCCAACTCAACCTCAAACTCCAACTCCAAATCAACCTCAAACTCCGATTTTTAACCCTGCGCGAGTGGAAGCTAATCAGCCCTTGACTGCTGGTTCCAGCGGCGACGAGCAAACTCTTACTTCTGAGTTGTTGAGTTTTGTCGATGACGAGCAAGGTCCTGGCGGCATAGTCTACACGCTAACCGAGCTGCCCGATCCTACAACCGGCCAACTATTGTTGAATGGAGTCCCAGCACAAGTCGGTTCTACCTTCTCTCAAACAGACATTAACGCAGGCTTGGTAAAATTAAAAGCGGCAGTAGGTTTTGTCGGTGCGCTTAGTATTGGTTTTGAAGTTAGCAACGGCAGAAGAACTCTCATCAACCAGCGTTTTAGCTTGAATGTCGAGCAAAATGTCTTTATTTTTGCTGGCACTACAGCACCTCAAGTTATTGTCGGTTCTGCGACGCTGGATAACGACATCGAAGGCAGCGATGATGCCGATGTTATTATACTCGGCAAAGGCAACGACAAAATCATCGGCGGCAAAGGCAAGGACACAATTAAAGCAGGCGATGGCGATAACGATATCGACGGTGGCGATGACGATGAGGAGATCGAAGTCGGCAAAGGCAAAAACAAAATAAAAGCAGGCAAAGGCAAGGACAACGTTAAAGCCGGCGATGGCGATGACGATATCGACGGCGGCGATGATGATGACAATATCGAAGCTGGCGGCGGCGATGACACAGTAGTAGGCGGTCCTGGGAATGACGTATTAACCGGAAATGAGGGCAATGACACGATCGAAGGCGGCGAAGGAACCAATACTCTAATTGGTGGTGGTGGAAACGATCGCTATATTTACCGCACTTCCCGCCAACAGATTCAAACAGTTGCAGAAGCTGACTTAATTACTGACTTCAATGTCGCTGAGGATCTTTTAGAGCTTTCTACAGCAGATTTTGGTAATCTCAGCGTTTCTAGCTTGACCCGACTGGAGATTACTGCTACTTCTACTGTTGGGTCGATCGGCAGCGCTAATTTGCTCGACTTCACCGCGGATATCACTGTTACCAGCATCGCGTCTTTGCAAGCCCGGTTTATAGCTTTGGGTGGCAACCTAGACGCGCCTACTTTCTGTCAGTTCATAGATGCCGAGACCGGCCGTTCTGTGCTGGTATTTGCTGTTGGGGCGCGCTTTGAAATTGTCACCAGTTTCTCGGCGAGCATTCGCCTGGATGTCACTAACATTGTCTTCACGGTCTTCACGGGCCCACCACTTAATATTCTTGTCGGTACTGCTGGTGCGGACAATGCGGATTTCACCACTTCTCCGGCCCCTGTTAATTACGATGGTTTAGCAGGCGATGACAAGATTGTCGGCAGCAATTATAACGATAGCCTCAAGGGCGGCGACGGCAACGATACCATCACTGGCAGCCTCGGTTTGGATGTCATAAGCGGTGGCAGTGGTGCGGATCTGTTTGTTTACAAAGCAGCAGGCGAAGGCCCTGATGCGATTACTGACTTTACCTCTGGAAGTGACAAATTCCAGTTTACCGCGAGCGCTTTCGGTAATTTGACGACGACTAACTTTGACGCTGTAAGCGGTTCAAATCCTGACATTACTGGCAAAGAGTTAGTGATTTTCACAGGCGGCAGTTATGCCTCTTTGGAAGCTGCACAAGCTAAAGCCCTGGGCAATTCTACAACTGCTGGTTTCTTCGCCTTTACGAATGCCTGGAACCAGACGGTGTTGTATTTTGACTCGAACGGTACTGTAGCCGGTGGTTCTACCTTGATTGCGAATCTGGGTACTGCTGCTAGCAATCTGGGAACGGCGGACTTTGTATTTACAGGTACGATCGCTTCTTCTGATACTGGTACTTCTCCCACTGGTACTACTACCAACTCAGGTAGCGTTGTGGATTTAACTGCTGCTGGGAACACTTACCCAAGCGACTTTAACAATTTCGGTTCAGGTGCTGGCGGTTACAACTTCACTACTCCTGTCTTGTTTACCGGAGATGCGAAGGCTAACAGTGTCACTGGTACTGAATTTGCTGACATCTTCAGCGGCGGTTCTGGTGCAGATGTGATCACTGGCGGTGCTGGTGCGGATCTGTTTGTTTACAAAGCAGAAGGCGAAAGCCGCGATAGGATTACTGACTTTACCCCTGGAACTGACAAATTAGAGTTTACCGCGAGCGCTTTCGGCAATTTGACGACGACTAACTTTGACGCCTCCAGTGGTTCAACTCCGGACATTACTGGCAAAGAGTTAGTGATTTTCACAGGCAGAACTTATGCCACCATTCAGGAATTTACTGCAGAAGCTAAGGTTCTGGGGAATTCTACAACTGCTGCTTTCTACGCATTTACGAATGCGTCGAACGAAACAGAGTTGTATTTTGACTCGGACGGTACGACAGCCGGTGGTTCTAGTTCTACCTGGATTATTAATTTGGGTAGGGCTGCTAGCAATCTGGGAACGGCGGACTTTGTATTTACAGGTACGATCGCCTCTTCTGCCAATGGCACTACTGTGACTGGTACTACTACCAACTCAGGCAGCATTGTCGATTTAACTGCGGCTGGGAACACTTACCCAAGCGACTTTAACAATTTCGGTTCAGGTGCTGGCGGTTACAACTTCACTACTCCTGTCTTGTTTACCGGAGATGCGAAGGCTAACTGGGTCACTGGTACTGAGTTTGCTGACATCTTCAGCGGCGGTTCTGGTGTAGATCTGATCACTGGCGGTGCTGGTGCGGATCTGTTTGTTTACAAAGCACCAGGCGAAAACGACGGTGATGCGATTACTGACTTTAAGTCGGGAACTGACAAATTCGAGTTTACCGCGAGCGCTTTCGGTAATTTGACTACGACTAACTTTGACGGTGTTAGCGGTTCAAATCCGGACATTACTGGCAAAGAGTTAGTGATTTTCACAGGCGGCAGTTATGCCACTTTGGAAGCTGCACAAGCTAAAGCCCTGGGCAATTCTACAACTGCTGGTTTCTTCGCCTTTACGAATAATGCGTCGAACCGGACTGAGTTGTATATTGAGTTGTATTTTGACGCGAACGGTACCGCAGCCGGTGGTTCTACCTTCATTGCGAATCTGGGTACTGCTGCTAGCAATCTGGGAACGGCGGACTTTGTATTTACAGGTACGATCGCCTCTTCTCCTACTGGTACTACTACCAACTCAGGTAGCGTTGCCGATTTAACTGCTGCTGGAAACACTTTCCCCGTCGCCTTTAACAACTTCGGTTCTGGTGCTGGCGGTTACAACTTCACCACTCCTGTCTTGTTTATCGGAGATGCGGCTGATAACAACGTCACGGGTACTGAGTTTGCTGACATCTTCAGCGGCGGATTGGGTGTTGATCGTTTCAACGGCGGTGCAGGTAACGACAGCATCTCCGGTGGCGCTGGTAACGACAGTCTCTTTGGCAACGCGGGTAGCGATACTCTCAACGGTGACGAGGGGAATGACACTTTAATCGGTGGTGGGGGAACCAATGTTCTCAACGGTGGTGCTGGTGCGGATCAGTTTACGTTCCTCGGAACTACTGCTGGCGGCGGGGATGTAATTACCGATTACAGCATTGCTGACGATCAAATTAGCATCTCCAACACTGGCTTTCAAATCGGAACCGGAGCTGCATTTGTGACTCAGAGTTTGTACGCTTACAGCAGCACAGTGTCTGATGTAACTGTGTTTGAAGCAAATTTAACCCAGCCGTCGTTCATTGCTCTCTACGACGGTTTGTCTACTAAACTGTATTACGATAGCAACGGTTCTACGGTTGGCGGTAACAGTTTGTTTGCAACTGTCAATAATGTCGATTTAGGAATTTCCGGTAGTTCTGAATTGTTCTTGTTCTAAACGGCAAGAATCCTAATCGGGATATCGGTACGGTTAGGGGCACGGCAAGCCGTGTTCCTACCCACATTCCGCACCCCAACTGGCACATACACGGATTGAGCACGTCACAGTGAGCAAGTCGAGAGAATAGTGAGTAGAAATACCCAAAGACTTGGGTCGTTAAGCATCACCCAGTTGTCCATTCTTGCAAATTCAGGTTCGGGCATGAGTTAAATCTGATTGTGTGAAAAATGCGTAAGCGTTGCTGGCCGTAGGCATCGGCCCAAAACCAAGTTGATTGCCCAGCGGTAAGATGATTCATGAGGAAAATGCGTTAATTGCGATCGCAACCATAGCCAATCATTACCAAAAATAGTGTAAACTGGCGAGCGCGATCAACGCTCAAATCAGGATCAAGCCGCCCATGCAAAAAGCATCCCAGATGAAAGTAGAAAACCTAGATCATCTGGGCCTGATAGCCGGTCTAGTTGATGAAATAGGAATTGTCGAAAAAATCAATGAATTAGTAGGCGAACAACCAGGTGAAATAGTCAGCCCCGGCTTGGTAGTTAAAGCCATGATTATCAATGGATTAGGGATGGTTTCCGCCCCACTATATTTATTTTCTAAATTTTTTGAAGGGAAAGCAATAGAACATTTACTTGGGTCAGGAATTCAAGCATCACATCTGAATGATGACCGTTTAGGCAGAGTATTAGATAAATTATAAATGGCCGTAATTACCGAAATATTCACAACAATTGGCCTGTCAGCGGCTCAAAAATTCGAGATAAAAACCGACACATCTCACTTAGACTCAAGTTCATTTCATCTACATGGCAAATATGAACAAGAATTGCCAGCAGTATCTTTTTCTAGCACAGAAATGGATAGCAATCAGTTGGATAATTCATCGATAGAACATCAAACATCCCCAGTACCAATTAAGATTACCTACGGCTACAAAGAGTGACCATCGCCCCGACTTAAAACAGTTTATTTTAGACCTAATTTGTAGTGGAGATGGAGATGTACCACTATTTTTGCGAGTAGCTTCAGGCAACGAATCAGATAATTCCATATTCGCCTCAATTTGTCAAGACTTTAAAAAACAGTTAAATTTCGACAGTTTAATGGTAGCCGATAGTGCATTATATACGGCTCCCAACTTAGAAATGTTAATCAATTTAAGATGGTTAACTCGCGTACCACTGAGCCTCAAACAAGCGCAGCAATTGGTATGTCAACTAAATGAATCAGAATTTCATGAAAGTTCAGTGACAGGATATCGTTGGTCAGAACACAAAAGTAATTATGGTGGAATTGCACAAAGATGGTTAGTAGTAGAGAGCAGTTTGCGGCGTGATTCTGACCGACGCAAGTTAGAAAAAAACCTCAAGAAAGCTGAAGTTGAAGGTCAGAAAAAGTTGCGAGAATTATCAAATATTGAATTTGCTTGTGACACCGATGCCTTGTCAGCAGCAAGTCGTTTATCTGCCAAACTAAAATATTATAATTCAACCCAAGTTAGTAGCAGACAAGCGACAGCAAAATCCGCGGCTAATTCGACCAGTTCTGACATTTCTAGCTCCAAGTTAATATTTAAAGTTCAAGCACAACTAGAATTAGATGAAGCGTGCGGTAGCCAAAGCAACCAAAGCTAGTGGCAGATTTATCTTAGCTACTAATGTGCTGGATGCCTCACAATTAAATCCTGATGAAATGATTGTAAAATATAAGGAACAGCAGTCGGCAGAGAGAGGGTTTGGGTTTTTGAAAGATCCCCTATTTTTTACGGATAGCGTATTTCTCAAGTCGCCGGAAAGAATCGAGGCTTTAACTTTGGTAATGGGTTTGTGTTTGTTGATTTATACTTTAGGTCAAAGGTTACTCCGGCAAAACTTGCAACTCACTAATAAAACCGTAAAAAATCAGTTGGGCAAAGGAACCAATCGACCTACTTTGCGCTGGATATTCCAAAGTTTTCAATCGATTCATGCCGTGTGTATTCAAGGAATTCAGCAAGTTTCTAATTTGACATCCGAACGGTTAGCTATCTTAAATTTGTTTCCAGTCACCTGTCGGTCTTATTATTTTTTGTTGTGAAATGAACTCGATTATTGATTGGTAAAACTGACTTAGATTTAAATAATTTTTGATTCAGCAGTGATGTATTATTGTCATAATGCGGGCGATATATGCTGGAATTTAATAGTTGTTAATGGTCGGATTTTTGATGTTTTATGGGTTAAGAAGATTTAATTCATGCCCTCACGTCAATTTTTAGGAATTCCTAACTGAGTGATGCGATCATTACAGAGATTTTTGGGTGTTTTTACTCACTATTATCCCCTCAATTTGCGTATGTGCCAGTTGGGGTGCGGAATGTGGGGTTAAACACTTTAGTTGCTATTTTTTGGGTAGGGGAACGGCAATGCCGTTTCCTCTTTTGCGGTTGTCGATGGTTGGAGTCGATCGCACTCGCGAGGGCAATTTCACCCTCCAATCCAGTTTATTTTACCCGTTACGCGAAATAAGGACACGGCAGTGCCGTTTCCCTACAATTAATCGGGCCGTGGTTAAATCCGATTGGGCGATCTTTTTTGGGTAAGGACACGGCATTCCCGTGCCATTATTTTGTTTCTCAACCTGTCCTTATTTTGTTTCTAGCCGCTGCCGCCATTTGCTGCTAATAACATCTATCACCGTGACTACAACTAACAGCACTAACATCATTGTTGTTGCTTTGTTGTATTCAAAATATCTGATATAATTCACCAATTCAAAGCCTATTCCGCCAGCGCCGACGACTCCCAACACCGAAGCCGCCCGGATGTTATACTCAAACATCCACAGCGTATAACCCAATGCTAGCGGCAATACTTGCGGGAAAATGCCGTATTGGGCAACTTGCAGCCAAGATGCACCTACGACTTTTAAAGATTCGACCGATCGCGCTTCTACTGATTCGATCGCCTCCTGATAAAATTTAGCAAGATAGCCGATAGTATAAATTGCCAGGGCTAAAGTACCCGCCGGCGCGCCCAAACCAGTCGCCGATACAAACAGCAACCCCAGCACAATTGAAGGAACAGAACGCACCGCATTTTGTACCAAATTGGCCAGCCATTGCAGCCACCTTGGTGCTATGTTGTGGGCGCTGCAAATAGCAACTGGCACGGAAATAATTGCCCCGATTGTCGTTCCCCAAAGCGACATTTGGATTGTCTCGATTAAAGCCTTAATTGCTACATCCATAATTTCGAGATTCGGTGGCCACAAGCGCGAGATAAAATCAGTCATGTAAGGCCAACTGCCGACCAGGGTTGTTGCATCAATTTCTAGTCCGCGCAGCGCCCAACCGTAAAGTACAATTAAACCTACTGCAATACCCAGATTTTTGATCCAGCCATAGTTTTTAGAGAAAGTACCCAAGTTTTTTTCGGTCATCTGCGTTTATTTTTAGATTGAGGTACAGCGATTTTTTTTAATTAGTGAAAGGGCTTTTTTTTCAACGAACCGCTTCGAGGTGCGTTAGCGCTAGGACACGAAGGAAGATAA
Source organism: Microcoleus sp. B13-B6 (assembly GCF_036705405.1). Taxonomy (NCBI): domain Bacteria; kingdom Bacillati; phylum Cyanobacteriota; class Cyanophyceae; order Oscillatoriales; family Microcoleaceae; genus Microcoleus; species Microcoleus sp. B13-B6. The sequence goes on along the minus strand of NZ_JAUBUJ010000179.1, from coordinate 248 downwards.
CAAAAGAGAGGAGTTCACACTTCTACTTTGGGAGGTGTTAATTTGCTAAATTTGTCGGAGAGGTTGTGGCATTTGCCATCATAGACTATCTGGCCGACATCGAGGACGATCGCCCTTTCTGGATAAGTGCTGGCCATTCCCAAACCGTGCAATACTACAACTACTGTCATTGGGAGCGTGTCACTTTTGCGATGAGTATAAATACTGGGCAACCCCACCATGACTTTTTTGCCGAGCATCAGTATAAT
>NZ_JAUBUJ010000178.1:0-9433 GCF_036705405.1 Microcoleus sp. B13-B6 | reverse complement strand
GCACCTGACTTGCATCGCACCAGTTCTTAACCCATGCCACGTCAAGTGCGACCGATATATTCAGCAAGCCCTATTTAGTTTCAAACGAACAACTACATCGGCGGCCGCGACTTTAGCAGCGGCATCCCGAAAGTTGATTGCAGCTAATCTCACCTACGTGCAGTGTGCAGTGCAGGCCCCGCAGCGCAGCATTGCGGGGGCGTTAGCAGACGATTGTGGCTAGCCGTCTATTTCTCACCAATAGCGTGGCTTGACCAAAATTTTAACAAGCTTCCGAGCCTGCGGGTAGATCGTTTTTGTGTGAATTTGGGCGGAAGTGGGACAGGGGCATTGGCACTCGTAACGATAAACTCGGTTTTTTCGTTAATTCTTCGCTGCTAAACCGCCTATTTTCAGTACATTCCAGGACGCACTCTCGACGCTCACAAACCCGTTTTATTTACCCAAAATGCTGTAACAAAGAGAGCGCTGATTTGACGGATGTTAATTTGAAGGGGGCAATTATGCCGGATAGAAGTGTTTGGGCGATCGACTAAGATAACCGTTAGGAAATATTGTAGTCAGCTAGCAAGCGCCAAAAATCATACTATCTTGTAAAAGCAGGGTCGGATTTAGTTAGGATCTGTAGTGAGAGCGAGTAGACCCTTTCACGCAGGCGTCCTCTGCCAACGTTTTGTTTATTTGTACCCACTTACTTAAGTTAAATCAATCGGTATTTAATGCTGTGCCGCCAAATTTGATATAAGATCGAGCTAAATTTCTAGTGTGAGAGTAGAGGCGTTTGTGAGCCAACAAGATATTTTAAATTTAGCAAAAGAAGGCGATGCCAGGGCGATCGCATTTCTGATCGGCCAAGCACTCCAAAGCTTCGGCGTCACGGCTAAAGCCAGCCGGGAAAATGACAGCCTGCACCTGCTGCTGGAAGCAGAACATTTACCCGCAGAAGAAGCCTGTCTCCGAGTCGCAGTCAAAGGGTTGCAGCGGCTGCAACCAAATAACCTTTACTCAGTGACAGTTTACGGGCGGCGCGACGGCGAGCAATTGCCCGCTTGGACTCAGACGGTAGAATTAAAAAAACGCTTGACTTCCGAACCCGTGAGTCCGTTAGTTGCCGTGAATGCCGCAGTAGCTGCCAGTGCAGCAGTAGCCGCTAGTTTACCCGCTTCTCCCATTCCTGTGACTTTGCCCAAGCTAGAAAAACCTCAAAATGTCACCACTGCGCCCACTCAAACACCAGAACAATCTCCGCCCCAACCCCCTAAAATCCCAACTCCAAAACCCCCACATCAAAGGCAGCAAAAGCCATCACCGCAGCCAGAATTAGCAGGCACTAAAACTAAAAAATCTGGGCTGTCAGTCGGTGTTCTGAGTCTAATTCTCGTACCGATATCCGGCTTTGTGCTGGCTTCTCAACTTTACAAATCCTCACCCACCGCTACTAATAACCCTCTAACGTCAAAGCCTGCGGTACAAGAAGTGAGCTCGACACCCGCACCAGCAGCCGCAGCCAAACCCCTTCCCGCTGCAAAATCGCCCTCCCCGGCTGCCAAAAAACCTGCCATTGTGCCCGCCACTGTCAGCATCAAAGCAGTTGGTGACATGATCCCCGGCACAAATTATCCCTACAACAAACTGCCGGCAAAAAAAGAGATGTTATTGGCGTCCGTAAAACCGTACCTCCAAGGAGCTGATATTCTGTTTGGCAATTTTGAAAGCACGATGACCGATTATCCTTACAGTTCCAAAGCAGGCGGCGGACGAATGCTGTTTGCCTTTCGGACGCCTCCGAGTTATGCCAAAATTTTCAAAGATGTTGGTTTTGATATTTTGAGTATTGCCAACAATCACTCTTACGATTTTAACGAGCAGGGATTTAAGGACACGATTAAAAACATCGACAGCAACGGCATGAAGGCTGTTGGCAAAAGAGATCAAATTGTTTATAAAAATGTCAAGGGTGTGAATTTTGCCTTTATCGGTTTCAGCAACTACGGCGACGTTCACAATTCCTTGCTGGAACTGAAAGCGGGAGCAGAAGTTGTCAAAAAAGCTAAGGAAAAGGCTGATATTGTAGTGATATCAGTTCATGCTGGAGCTGAAGGAACGGGAGCTATCAATGTGAGAAATAAAACTGAGTTCTTTTACGGAGAAAACCGGGGAAATATGGTTTTGTTTTCGCGGACGATGATTGATGCGGGAGCAGATTTGATTTTGGGACATGGCCCGCACGTTCCCAGAGCGATGGAACTTTATAAAGGGAAATTGATTGCTTATTCCCTGGGCAATTTTTTGGGTTATCGCACTTTGTCCACAGCCGGAGCACTCGGTAAATCTCTAATTTTGGATGTGAAAATGACTCCGCAAGGGGATTTTGTTTCTGGTAAGATTATCCCCATCCAACTTGACGGGCGAGGTGTGCCGACTGTTGATAACAATTTTAGGACTGTGGGGTTGATTGACCGTTTGACCAAGAGCGATTTTCCCAAGACAGATTTGAAAATTGATGACAAGGGGATAATTTCCAAGAAATGATCGGGGCAATTATTTACTGAAGAAGTGCCTTATGACTCAATACGGTTCAGTTAGGGCTTTCAGACGAATTTCATTTCACGCATTTATCAGAGTTCCAGACTTGTGAAAGGAAATCAGATTATTCTTATCTGAACCGTATTGAGACCAAGATGAGCGTCAAAATAGCTCATACAGAGTTCAAGGATTGGCTGAATTATGTGCAAATATTTTTCCAAGAATCAACTTAGACAATTGTTAATTATTTTGAAGGGATTTGTAATTACTTTCTTAATCGCACAACAAGTAGAGTGATATCAGGAATAAATAATCGAATTAAGTTAATTATGCGACAAGGATATGGCTTTTCAAACTTTGATAATTTTCGAGAAGCGTATTAGCTTGCTTTTCTAATTAGATAAAAATATCACCGCAAGTTCAGGAGAACCCGCTAATCTAGTGATAACTTTATCTAACAAAATAAGCAAGCTAATACTTTTTCCAAGCATGAACGCCTCTATCTGTCCGCATGGATGTAGTCCACAAAGTAAAATCTCGGACGAAGCCAGAATATCAGCCAAGCGTAAGCTCCTAAACCTAATAGTGCTGTCACAATTAAGGGTAAACCCAGAGTCAGTTGCAATCTATCGGGAAGGAGAGCAACAGCGCAAACAGTAATAGCAAAGTAGATTAAAAGCACTGCTTGCAAGCGTTGCACAATCAAAAGTGCTTCTCGACAGCTACGACAATGTTGGGTGTGTTGTTTGTAGCGATCGAGGATTGGTTCGCGATCGCTATTGATATTCCGTGTTGGTGGAACATTGATTCCAACTTCGCTCCAAGGTAGTTGTCCGTGACAATAGCGATCAAACCAATTCCTAAACTCTATTACTAAACGGTCTGCACTTGTAGGTAGCTTATAGGCAGTTTTCCAGCTTTGGGTAGATTGTGTTTGTTGGAGAAAATATTCTTGCTGCTGTAGAAGAACCATATCTCCATCAAGAACCAGATTGCGATTGCTGATGTGATCCCACCAACGGGGTGTGAGATGATGGAGTGTTTTGCCAAAGTTACGGGTAAAAGAAGCGACAATTCTGGACTTACCGGGAGATACAGGTATACAGTAGGTGATAAGTCCAAACTGTTTGCTGCCATCGTTAAAACTGAACGCATACTCCAAGCGACAAGGTGGTTCAAAAGTGATTGTTCTTTGTACATCTGTTCCTATAGTCGCTTCAATCAAATTGGGTGTTGATTGCACAATTTTTATCGGGAGCGGTCTTGCTTGTTTGCGATCGCCCTGCACGCCGTGATGAGAAAAAGGAACATGACTCGGATCTGCCACATTTTCCACAAGAGTTTGCCAGTCATATTCTAAATCTCGTACAAAAGAAGACCAAACAAAGCCTTTAGTTGCATCTATTTGCGGTGATAAAGGTAAGGGTGTATTTGCAGCTTGTTCGCTTGATTTTGCATCTGGCCAAATCCAGAGTAAATCCTGTTGCTGACGAACTGGTAGTGCTACAGCACACAGATTTTCTTTATTCTTGCTTACAAGTTCTGGATTTTCCGCTTGGGGAATATGAGTACAAATTCCTTGCCGATCGAATTGCCAACCATGATAGCTACACATTAAATTCCCTGTTTCGTCATCAATGCGACCCTCACTTAGGGGAGCAAGCCGATGCGGACATCGATCTAAAAACACTTGGAAAGTTTCAGATGATTTTGGTTTCCAGATGACTAAACGCAGTCCCAGAAGTGTCACAGATGTTGGTTGCTTGGGATCTAAATCTTCGACTGGCGAAAGAGGATACCAATGCTGAAAAAAATTGAATTCGGGTTTCATTTTATCTCCTGAAGGCAGAGGACAGGAGGCAGGAGAAATGCTTCCGTCCTCTGCCCACGACTAAAAGCAGTAAGGGTTTAAAACCCCTTCCAAATCTGGAGATTTGGGAGCACTCGTTTAGACGGGGTTGGAATCCCTGTCTAAACGAAACATAAGAGCCTCCTTATTTTAATCCCAGACGCCACGAACTGTATAGCGGCTTGCACTTTATTTACGCGTGGGATCCCACACCCTACATCCCACACCCAGTGAATCAACCTGATGGGAATGTAGGGTTCTGCTCAATGAGTTTTCTTGTGGAGTGGGCAGGAGATCCCGCCCAAAAAAGGATTATTGATATTGGTGCAAGATGTGAGTTATGACGAGAAGCTATACTTCCGGTGACTCCTCAAATAAGCGATCGCCCCGGTGCAATCGATCGGCCATTTGATAAGTTTGTGCTTGCGATCGCACTGTCGGGGCATGGGCGGCTAAATACCTTGCCGCCGCTACTAATACCACAATGCGATCGCCCGCATTCTCTAATAAAGCATACTGGCGAAATGCCACTTCTACCTGCTGAATAACGTGGAAATCCCGATTTTCCCGCAGCATCAGTTTTCCTAAAACTGCCATCAACCGTTCCGATTTGCCACCGCTATATAAGTATTTGGCAACTAATTTACCGACTTGATTCACCTGTTGCTGTCTGTCCAACAAGTCTGGCAGTTGTTTGAGCAATTCCTCTGGATTCTCAACTACATCTGTTGGTTCGGGAAGTCGCGCAGGCGGTACATTTAAGAAACGGTTGAGATATACGCCGATCGCTGCATCGAAAACTCCCCGCAGCAACTCTACTGAAGGCGATCGTCGCAATCCTTGATGCACCGCATTCGCAAAGGTAAAGGGATGGTGCGCTGAATTCCAGTCGCTGTGGTCGTTATTCGTATTAAACCGGGCTACGCGGAGGGCAGCAGCATAAGTGACTGCACTGGCTAATTCGTCTTCGCTACAACCTTCTTTCAAGGCAGTTAAAAGTGCATCGACGATCGCCAATACATCTTCGCCCAACAACATCGGAATTAACTGTTCTCTTCCCAACCAATTGCCCCGGTGCGATCGGCCCATTTCTAAAGCTGCAGGCAACTGCGCCATTGCTGACTCTAAAATTGCCACCACATCCACAGGGTAGCGCCAAGAACTCGACTCTTCCATGCGCGCCGCATTCGCCAAACCAGCCACCAAACTCGCGAAAACAGTTTCTGCCCCTTCCCAATTCACTGCATCCAGGGCTTCTAACGCCTTGTTAATAAAGTCGAGGCTGTGACCGACATCAATGTAGCGGTGGTCAGTAGCGGCAGCAAACAGCATATCAGCAATTTGTTCTCGTTCAAGAGGCGCGCGTACTGCTGTCAACAAACATCGTTCCGCCGCTTCACTGTCTCTGATTTCAATAAATTGCCGGAACCAGCTTTTGAGTGTCTCTGCATCAACCTCAGAATTAGGCAAGGGGTGAACCGCAAAGTGAGGAGGTGCGCCTGCACTATCGCGGGCCACTGCCGAAAGTCCCTGATAGAGGGCGGGGGCTCGGTCTTCTGGATCTAGATAAGGCAGTATATTCATCAAGCAGGTGTGGATCGATAAACCCGTATCCCATCCCGATTTGTTGTAGCGGGTGCCAAATTCTAATCCGATTTGGAAAGGTTCGCTGGCAGTTGCCCCCTGATCTAGCAAGGCAATCACTGACTTGGCGATGACTAGAGAAATTCCTTGTTCTAACCCATCTTGAAGTCGCTGGCGCTGGTGGGCGTAAGGGTCAAGCTGTTGTGCTAAATTTACCCAAACTTCCCCGTCGCGAATTTCCGCTGGGAACGATCGCACGTCGTCGGCCCAAGAGTCAAAAGTACCGCCGCTGGCGACATCAAAGCGGGCGTAGTGCCAAGGACAGGTGACTATGCCATCTTTGCAAGTGCTGCCGTTGAGGGGAAAACCCATGTGGGGACAGCGGTTGTCGATCGCGTATACCCGATCGTTTGAGTAAAAAAGGGCGATCGTGTGTTTTTCCAAATTCACTAACAAACTGCCCTTTGTCTCGACTTCTGCAAGTTTCGCAGCGCGAACGTAATAGCCTGAAGTCTCAGCCATAAGTTTTTAAACTAATTTATATATAAACTAGATTAACTCAATGCCAGGGTATTTGCCTGAAGTAAAACAGGATTAAAAACTCAAGTGCTGATAGATGCTCGATCGATCGCCAGCAGGTTTATGTTTTGGCTTTATTCCAGATTCAGGAGCGATAGCAAAGCTTCTTTCATCTCCTCTACCGTTGTTGTCGCCGTACCGAATTGACGCACGACAATACTAGCCGCCAAATTGCCCAAAACTGCCGCTTCCCAACCCGATGCACCGACGCACAAAGCTAAAGTCATTGCTGCTACAACTGTATCTCCAGCACCGGTTACGTCGAATACATCAGTCTTGTTAAAAGGGGGAATGTCCCAACTTTGAATGGCAAATTCCCCCTTTTCACAATTCGATGTTGGAGAAGGTGAATTTTTGATTTCTTGGCCGTTGGCCCTTTCAAACAAAGTCATCCCTTCTTCGCCGCGAGTAATCAGGATTTTTTGAGCTTGAGTTAAGTTCAATAAATCGCGTCCTGCTTGCATTAAAGTGTGAGGGTTTTTGATAGCATATCCGACGGCTTGCTCGGCTTCTGGCAAGTTCGGAGTAAACAGCATTGCTCCAGAATATCGCTGCAAATTTATTTGAGCGTCTACAATTGTTTTGCCGGGAACCACTGCCGATTCGATCGCCAAATTTGTCAATACTCCGTCGCCGTAGTCGGAACAAACCACGGCATCTACTGTTGGTATTTGCTGCCGGATGTAGTCTGCCAATTGCAACTGCAAATCTAAATCCGGCAACTCGTCCGATTTGCGATCGACTCGGACAATTTGCTGAGTCACCGACTGCCGCGCGTGCCCGGAAATTCGAGTTTTGGTGACTGTTGGACGCTGCGAATCGATTAAAATCCCACCCGTATCAATTCCCGCCGCCTCAAAAATACCGCACAAAGCCTTTCCCTGGTCGTCTTTTCCCACCAAACCAGCAACTTTTACTTTGCCTCCCAGTTTGGCTAAATTATAGACAGCATTTGCGCCACCTCCGGGTACTTGCTGAGTATTTTCGTAGCGCAAAATCAACACAGGTGCTTCGCGGGAAATTCGCTCTACTTGTCCGGTAAGAAACTCGTCCAAGGTCAAATCTCCGATCGCTAATACCTGCGCTCGATCGAAGCAGTCTAATCTTTTCAATAATTGCTCTGTTGAGGCACGCAGTTGAGGCAAAAAATCGGAATAGTCGTTAGTCATTAACCAAAAAAATGAGACTGAGGAGTTGATAATTGAGTGTGGAACGAGCGGGAATTAAAAAGGGAGCATCTCAATGAAAGCAGCCCAGCTAGAAATTGGAGTTTTGAGGCCCGAGGCAGGAGGCAGGAGGCAGGAGGCAGGAGCAAAGAGGAAGAAGAAAGGAGCCAGAAGAAGTGTTTTTACACATATGAGATGCTCCCATTAAAAATCCTAATATAAATTAATAATTAATTTCCTCCCTTGTTTTATTTTTAACTTTTAATTGATTTTCTCACTGGGATTTTGAGAAACCAGTTGCAGGCTATTGGCGATCGCACTTGCTCAAACAATTTGGCAAAAAAATGCCGATAAAATCGCAGCCCTTGAGACTCAACGGAAAGTTTCACGGTGTGGAAGTTTCCTTCTACATAAGTGCCTTCAAAAAACAGCAGAATTATTTCAATTTCTGCTTGATGATTGTAATCACCTGAGTCATTTGTTTTTTGAGTGCATCAATTTCCGCTTGCATTTTCGCCATTTTCACAGTCATCGCCTCAATTTCGGCGGCGCCCCCTCCCGAAGTGGGTGCAGCGGCGGCGGCTGGGGCTTCCGGCACTGGTTTCTTTTTGGCCAGTACCATCGCCGATTTGATCGCCTCGGTTAGCTGCTTCTTCTCAAACGGTTTGGCGATAAATGCAAAAAAATGCTTCTCAAAGGGTTTCGGAATTTTTTCCATCACCTCTTCTTCGCGGCCCGACATGATCACCAAAGGTATCTTAGAAAGCTCAGGATGGGCTTGCACTTTTTGATACACTTCCCAACCGCTGACTTTGGGCAGTAGGAAATCTAACATAATTAGATTTGGACGGGCTTGACGGATCAGTTTGAGTCCCTCTTCGCCGTCTTTTGCTTCTAGAACTTCAAAGTTACCCTGCGGCAACATCTCTCGGACTCGGACGCGGATGACTTTACTGTCATCGATTACCAAGATTTTTTGACCAGCCACGACTGACTCCTTCAGTAATGAATGAGTGATGATTTGCAACCTTCAGTATATCCCTAACAGAATTCTACCCATAATTCTGGGCGAGTTTAGTTTTGTTGCACCTCGGCGCGATCCTGATTTCGGGTGGTACTCCTACAAGTTCAGGGGCTTTGATTTCGGATACGATCGAAGGAATTAACTCAATCGCCACTTAATTTTATGTCCCCCCAAACTCCTAAAACTCCTACTGTCAAAGCAGTTGCCGCCCAAATGCGGGGTGAAATCGAGGCGATGCCGGAGTGGTTGCGTAGGCCCGTTGGCAAAGCTAGCGAACTTTCCCAAGTGCAAAAAATTATCAAACAGCGGCAAATTCACACGATTTGTGAGGAGGGGAGATGTCCCAACCGGGGCGAGTGCTACGCGCAAAAAACGGCGACTTTTTTGTTGATGGGGCCGACTTGCACCCGCGCTTGTGCTTTTTGTCAAGTAGATAAAGGTCATTCTCCGATGCCGCTAGACCCGGAGGAACCGCAAAAGGTGGCGGAGGCTGTGCAGTTGTTGGGTTTGCGCTATGCGGTGCTGACTTCGGTGGCGAGGGATGATTTGCCGGATGGGGGTGCGGGTTGGTTTGCCAGGACGATCGCCCAAATCCGCATCCTTAACCCGCATACTGAAGTTGAGGTACTGACGCCGGATTTTTGGGGGGGAACAGGTAGGGGCGGTGCCCCCGTGCCCGCCCTCCCCGTGCCCGCCCTCCCCGTG
>NZ_JAUBUJ010000177.1:0-9457 GCF_036705405.1 Microcoleus sp. B13-B6 | reverse complement strand
TTTAGAAGGTTTTTTTAGTTATTTAGTAGTGCACAAATTTAGGTATTTGTCAAATTAATTTAGATGCGTTTACCCTGCAATAGATACAGTAATTATCCACAAGCAACTGGGTGTTAAGTTTAAGTACGAAATATAACACCCAGTGGCAAAAATTATACAAGCTGACGAAAGCGGTTCAGTATTAAAAATTTAGCCTTCAAAAAAGCTAATTTTTTAACATTTAAGCGTAATTTATCCGATTGCAAATTCACTTAATTCTCGCATATTAGGGGGGTCAAAGCCAAGTATAATGTCTTGCTTAGGAACTCCTAATTCTACAAGTTCGTTGGCAATACCTACCTCGGTTCCATCCTGCTGAATCCAAATTTTATTGTCGATAATATCCAGGTGCAAAACCGGGCCATAAATTCGCCGCTGATTGCGCCAGCCCACATATACTAATTGATAATGATCGCGCTCGGTATCAAAGATAGTTTGAGCCTGAATTCGCTCATCCCACACAAGACTAGCGTGTTGGGAGAGCAGATTTTGGATGTGCTGCCTATAAAGGTCTACATTTGCCATTGTGCGATCGCCTCCTGCTCTATATCGTAAACAATTAAATGAATTTGATTTTGTTGAATTAAAGACTGAATAAACCCCATTGTGAAAAAACTATCGTAGACATTGCTGGGTACAGCTAGGTATAAAGTGCGGTCAGTTTCTTGTTGTTGTAAAGCTGCTCGATAACTAATAAATTGTCCTAAAGCTGTGTAAAACTGGGAGATTTTGGACGGGCCAATAAAGCTTTTAATTTCAACGGCAATTTTCTGTCCGTCTTTTTCGGCCGCCACCACCTTTTCGGCACCCAAGTCGATGTAAAGTTCTAGAGTTCCTGCCTGTAAAGTGTATGGATCGTGAGTAATCTGCCATCCATCTTTCTGGAGAGCGATTTTAACGACTTCGTGAAAGACATCTTTAGCAGACATAGCTGTACTGACTCGTTGTGTTTAATATCTTCGATAGTTTTATTTCAAGTATATACGCTATTCATCTGAAAGCGATGTTCTCGGGCAGCGCCACAAAACTTTGCCCCTCGACCTTTTTTAGATCAGAAGAAGCCTTTCGTCCAAATATGATTGTGCAGCCGACGTAGTGTTGCGCCCGACGACTCGAACATATCGGCTTGTTCTTAGTGCAGGAGATACACCTATGGTGCTATGAGAGGAAGACCATTTTTGGATGTGGCGAAAAATGTTTGCTATTGGCTGCCGGAGAAACAAACTTATCTCTCCGGCATCATTTAATTACCAGTCGATTTTTAGATCGCAGTTTTTGTGGCTGTCGTGGCTGCTACCATTGCTGCTACCATTTTTGGTGTCGTTGTTGTTACGGTTGCTGCTTTCGAGAGGGAATTGGAAGTTTAAGGCCAGCAGCTCTTGCTCGATAATTGACTTTCTGTCTCGGACTTTTTTGTCTCTCAAAAGTCGCAGAGCGTGGATTATTTTGTCGATCGTTTGATAGCTTGTTTGTTGAAAATTCAAGACAAGTGTTGTTTGCCGGTCCATAATGTACAGTTGGTTTTCTGTTTGGTGGACGAAGGTTAAATTATTGAAGTAGTAGGTGTTGGTTTGTGAGACTTCCATTTTTTATCTCCGATACTTTATTTTTTGGCGCGACAGCGCTCATTTTTTTTTGTACTAAATTTTACGAAAAAACGTATAAATAATTTATTGTTATCAAGGTCGGCTCACAAAAAAAATGAGCAAGCGCCGTCTCAAGTTACTTAGCCAAATCAGGAAAAATAGTTGATAAATAAATCTATTCATAAATTGGTAATACTTAGTGGCAGCGCTATGAGTAATTTAGGTTGCAAGTAGAAAATTTGTTAAGTAGCATTTTTATTAGACAATACTCACTTTGTCAGGGAACCATAACTAATCCAATTCAATTTCTTGGATGCGCCGTTTATACTGTTGGTTATTTTGTTTATGAGTTTGCTGTTCTTGCTCAATTAATTGTATCCAGATATCATTCCAACTTGACTGTGGATTAACAAGTTCTGCGTTCGGTAGCAGCGCGCTCGCATTTCGAGCGAGCTGAGAATTTTCGGCAATCGCTATAATAACGCTATCGAGTTCTTGTAAGAATTGTATAGGCAGTTGTGAAGCTCGTTCAATTCCTAGGTAAATTGTGGGTGGTGGTGTAGAGTTATCCTGGCTATTTTCCTGTTCAATAAGCAAAATTGAAAGGGCTTCGATTGGGTTACAAGCAATCACAGCTCGCTCAATTTCTCCAGTAGTGGCTACCCAGAAAGCAGCTTCAGATGACAGGGGATGGCTTGTAGTAAAGTTGCCTCTTTCATCTAAAACAAAAGCGAAGCTGGCTTCCCCCTCAAGCGTCCGTGCCGTAAAGACAGCTTTTTCTGAGTTGGCATACAACCAAGAATGAGAGTGTAATAAATCAAGCAATTCAAAAGGTAAACTGTACTCGACTGCTAGATGCGATCGCACTTTTTGCCACTGAGTTTCATTCCTTTCAGGCAGGATTGACAGTTGTAACTCTAACTCATTTGGTGTTGCAGGAATTGCAGGAGTTGCAGGCGCGCTTGCTACTAACTCAGATTGTGACAACTCTAACTCATTTGGTGTTGCAGGAATTGCAGGAGTTGCAGGCGCGGTTGCTGCTAACTCGGATTGTGACGACTCTAGCTCATTTTCCTCTGCCTCACTGGGGGCGATAGCTAAGTGTTGTGGCTGCATTAAAGCCTCAATTAGGGCGTTATCTCGCCCTTTGTCATAGCTAACGCCTCGATGCTTCTGCAATCCAGAAAAAGTGTAGGCTCTACCCAACTGAGTGCCACTTAAAGCGACTCCATCTAAATTGTAAGAAATGCCTTTACTGAAGCCGATTCCAGTTCGAGTCAATCCGACTTGCACCTCTACGCCTTGTTGCTGCAACCGCTCAACGAATTCTGACATACTTGGGTTGTCTTGGGTAACTTCATCAATTAGGTCTTGCAATTGCACTCTGACACTCTTATTTCCCTTGCTTTGTAAGTACCTATGTTCTCCAGTAGTCGGAGATCGCTTATATGTTTCCCAACTAGGTGTAACAGCTTCTAAATTGTAGTCTCTTTCTAACTGGCGGATTACTTCTTGGCTTCTGTAATAATCCCAGCTATCATCAACGACACTTCCATCTAGGCGAATGCGACTGGCGACAATGTGAATGTGGTCATGGTTTGTATCGTTGTGCTTGACAACTGCATACTGATTATTGTCAAATTCCATCGCTTTCATGTAGTTGGCTGCAATTGCCAGCCAGCGCTGGTCATTGTCAACATCTACTTCTAGTTTCTGGGTAGAATCGACAGATAAAGTGGCGTGAAAAACTGCTACTTTCAGGTTAGGTCTTAGTTGTCTGGCAATGGCAAATTCAGCAGCAAGTTCTTCAGGTGTTTGTCCGCACATAGTACCACCAATTAAATCGGCATCTTTTTTGCCGAGCACATAGTTCAGACAGCCCCGAAAGCCTGTACCTTTGATTTGTTTGCCAATCATAGCCGTTTCACAGTAGATTTATTACATCAATTGCTGAGGCTTATTAAGAATTAGCGGACTGTAGATTTGGTGAGGTTGGCAACTATTGTTTTAATAGCAGTTTGGTTTTGTTGAATGAGGTGCTGTACGCTTTCTAAGAGTCCTCTATTGACAATAACGGGTTCTCCCAATACCACAGCACTATTGCAAGCTTTAGCAATCTGATTGAGGTTGTTTCCGGCAACTCTAAGTTGGGCATTAATTTGGCATAAAACTTGATAGGCTTTCAAGTCAAATACAGTTAGAGGGTGTGGCATAGTTCTCCTCAAAGCTGCACGACGCATGAAGTCGCTCATACTCAAGTTTACTTGGTGAGCTAGTGTTTGAATTTCGCTGTAATCGGAGTCAGTCAAGCGGATGTGGATATGGCTTGATAGCTGCTCTTTGGGTCTGACTTTCGGTAAATTTTTCATAGCTTTTAATCAGTAATCACTGTTTGTAAATATACAAGTTAACAACTGTAATTGAACACCGCTATTCTGGTGATTTTATCCCCCCCAATTGGAGAGGGCTATTAGGGTTTATTAAAGTAGAGATTGACTACGATAATTTCCTTTAATTGTATAAATTGTTCATTGAGGTGCGATCGCCTGCCCTCTGACTCCGGCGATGGTAGTCACAAGCGAGCAAAAAGCTGGTGGTAGTGGTGGGTTCTATGCGCGAGGCTCTTGCGATCGCGGGAAGTCGATTCGTAGCAGCTCTCTTTGAAGTGAGTACACTCACCGCACTGTCCCAAGTTGAGAGGATCTATGGGTATGGCAACAACTGTCCCACCGCTCAATGTTGCGCGAGCCGATGGTGCGAGCATACATTATCTATGCCGGGGTCAGAATGGTAATTTTTGTGCAATTGGAGCCGACTGCGCGATCGCTTTATGCCAAAAAACGGAGCATTATTGTGTCGAGACAATATTCAGTTAACTTGTAGTACAAACAGTTACATTTGTCATTAAAGCTTAAGAAAGTATTAAACCTGACCTTGCGGTTAGGCTTCCGCATTCATGAGGGTGCATTATTTTTCTTTCCGCACTTAACAGTCAGATTTGTGATCACAAAAACATTGCTTGCTACCGTCCATCTCTGCTTTTTGTGCAAGCTTTCTACCTTGCAGAAAATTGCATAAATTTGCATAAATTTGAGTTTTTATGAGTTTTTTGTTGCTAATTAAGCCAAAAATAGCGAACACTTCAATTTGCAGCTTGCACAAATTTATTCAAAAAAACTCAAATTTATGCAGAAAAACTCAAAAAAACTCACTTGAGAAAAGTGAATTTTGAGGGTTTTTCCCGTCCTGGTACGCTTAAGAATTATTATCGAATAGACTGTTAAGATTGCCTAAAAGATTGCCCCCCAGTTATTCGCTATGCAGCTATTCGTATCAATCTTCGGAACAAGGGCGGTAGCCATTTTATAGCAAGAGTTGTAGTTCAGTTGGCTTGTGCGCTCCAGTTGCTCTTGCAGCCATCCACCAAGCCTGTTGGTGTTCTATTACATTGGGTACGACTGTTTCCAGCATAGATATCTGCGGGTTCATACAGTGAGGAGCCTGTTTTTAAGTTCGCCTTCTGCCAAACGCTGTTCCCGCACTCGACCTACTCTCAGCGCATCAATCAGGCTAAGCAAGGCGTAGAGTTCTGGATCGTTTTTAGCCGCTTGGGGGACTGAACGGTACAGGGGTGCGATCGCCTGCCCTCTGACGACACCTTGAGGGTCAGGCCAGACATAAACCTCAGACGGTGAGGCAATTAGCTTGCTTTTCAACGGTTCAGCAGAATGCGCCGTTGGCAGTCCTCGACTTAAGGGGCCGGGTTGGGCATAGAATACATAGCGCAGCCCGTGAACTACGAATTCTAGTAGCGCTTGGGTCAAAATCCTGCGATTCTCACTATCATAGAGGCCTGCTGCTTCACAGCGAGAAAGCGCGCCATGAACTTCTGAGGCACTCATGCCCAAGCTTTGAGCGAGGGTGTTGTAAGTCCAGGTTGCTTGAAGCAAACAGTGGACTTTGAGTATGGCAACGATATCTTGCGGTTTGAGCATAGTTTTATGGGTAGGCGAAGCCAGCCTTTGGCATCGCTTTCTTTCCTTTATTCTACATTCGCGAATAGCGAATAATTGAGATGTGGCGACTTAATTTAATGTTCGGCGCTCGTTGAAGGGCGTGAGCTATTTCGGGAGTACAGCGATCGCTTGTGTCTGAATTGCGGTTGTAGGAGCGATCGCACCATCCACTTCATCCATTTGGCGATTAATTTCTTTAGCAGTATAAATATATCTCTGAACATTGCTATTGCTACCACCCATTCCTGCTTTTTGTGCAAGCTTCCTATAGCGATCGGCGATTGCTCACGACAGCAGGCAAGGGGATAATCCTTTTTGGGTGTAATGACGGTAGCCTCGACTTCAGCAAGCAAAAGCTAATTTTTTATACCTGTATAATATTCAGCTTGAATCGTAGTACAAATAGTTACAGTTGTCATTAAAGCTTAAAAAAGTATTAAACCCGACCTTACGGTTAGGCTTCCGTAAAAGGAGGGTGCATTATTTCTCTTTCTGCACGTAAAAGTCAGGTTTGTGATCACAAAAACATTGCTTGCTATCGCTCATCCCTGCTTTTTTCCTTAGTTTCCCAGCTTGCATAAATTTGCATAAATTTGCATAAATTTGAGTTTTTAGTTGCAAATACTGCCTCGACTTCAGCTAATAATTCAAGCTGAGTTTGCATACTTTTACTCAAAAAAACTCACAAGAACTCAAATTTATGCAAATTTATGCAAAAAAAATCATGGAAACTCAGTCTCAAAAAGTTAATTTTGAGGTTTTTTCCTGTCCCGGTACACTTAATACCAATTTAATAATTTAACAGCAAGCTCTACACTACCCAATTTTAAGCAATTGTAGCAGAGGCTCAAAAGTGGTTGCATTTAAAGCAAGCTGTACTTTCATAATTGAGCAAGCAGAACTAATCGAATAGGCTGTTAAGACTGCCTAAAAAATAGCCGCCTCGTTATTAGCCATTCAGCTATAGCATATTAATGTATAGGACAAAGGCGGTAGCCGTTTTCTAGCAAGAGTTGCAGTTCAGTTTGTTTGGCTTTATTGAATGCAGTGCTACCGCACTTTTGTACAAAAAAAGCGAGATGTCTCAGTAAATTTTGGGCTGCCAGAATGCTCTAACCGTTACGAAGGCAAGCCAGTAAATTTTGTAGTCAAAGCAAAAGCGGCGAAACTTGTTAAACTAGGCACTTTGAAGGCAGTGACAATTGTGGGGGCGATGGTACGGTTGTACTTGATTTCAGAGAGAGCGCGATCGCCACGCGCCTCTAAGTTTTAGGCCGTAACGATGCTACCCAAGTTGAATGGGGACAGTTGCGGTAATTGATGCCAGTGTTGCCAGAAAAGTCGCTACAACAGTATGAGCAATCGGTACAGTTGGATATCGGGTAAAATTAAGCCCTTTGTCACACTTGGTTAACATCCATCAGTGGCATTGATTGGGAGGCACAGTTGAAGAGCGGGTAAAATTAAGCCCCTTGACACTCCATCTCTAGTTTTTAGGTGTTTGTGGCGATAGCTGCACGGCTCACGATTCAAAGCCAAACCTTTGTGGTGATTTGAATTATTTTGACTTTAAAAACTACAACTCGCGACTCGACTCCGCTGCCCTTACTCGAATATCCGAATCTGCCGGATTGTCGCTACCACTGGCTCACCATTGACCCTATCAAGTCGATGCTCGCTGTGATTATCGTTCGTCCGACAGCTAGCAAGAGCGCGATCGCCTTGCACTTAGGATTACCCCATTCATGAAGGTGCATTGTTTTTGTTTCTGCGCGTAAAAGTTAGGTTTGTGATCACAAAACCATTGCTTGCTACCGAGAGAGAACAGCCATAACCGACCTCAACCAGCAAAGGCAGTCCTTGCACAAAAAAGCAGTAATTTGACCAAAAAAGTCAGGCATTTGCAGGATATTTTCAGGTAAATGCAGGTAAAGTGCACCCCCTGCAAATACCTGCAAACCCCTGACTTTATACTGCAAACCCCTGACTTTATACTGCAAATGCCTGACTTTAGCTGACGCAACAATTAGCTAATTTTTTAGCGTTTTTAACAAAGACTGGATTGATTTAATAATCAAGTTACGATACCTGAGTTGAATTAAAAATCAATTTAAGCAAGTGCGAAAAAATTGGCAACACAGTAGCCGTTATCTAAATTGAATAAAAAATCAATTTGAGCAAGTGCGAAAAATTTGGCAGCGTAGCAGCCGTTATGTCAGCCTTGACAGTTGCATAAATTGCTGTTGTCGAGCCCGCGCTTTGCAATCGGCTAAACTGTTATTGTCCGATCGAGCTTGAAAGTCGGGTAAGCACTATGCTCAATATTGATGAGGGTGCATTATTTTTATGTCTGCACGCATTAGTCATGGTTTGTGATCACAAAAACATTGCTTGCTACCGATTGAGAACAGCCAAAACCTGCCTCAACAAGCAAAGGCAGTCTCTGCACAAAAAAGCAGTAATTTGACCGAAAAAGTCAGACGGAAAGCAGGATATTTTCCGGTAAATGCAGGTAAAGTGCACCCCCTGCAAATACCTGCACTTGCCTGACTTTATACTGCAAATCCCTGACTTTATACTGCAAATCCCTGACTTTAGCTGACGCAACAATTAGCTAATTTTT
This sequence comes from Microcoleus sp. B13-B6, assembly GCF_036705405.1. NCBI lineage: Bacteria > Bacillati > Cyanobacteriota > Cyanophyceae > Oscillatoriales > Microcoleaceae > Microcoleus > Microcoleus sp. B13-B6. Next base: position 1,193 of record NZ_JAUBUJ010000177.1, on the reverse strand, counting down.
TAGCGTTTTTAACAACAAGTGGATTGACTTAATAGTCAAGTTGTGGCATCGGAATTGAATTAAAAATCAAGTTGAGCAAGTGTGAGAAAATTGGCAGGTAGCTAAAATTTATGAAGCGATTTTGTAGCGTAGTACCCACTATGCCAGCAATAAAGTTGAGGCTGGACTATCTGGTTTTTGCGTTCCGTTGAGGCTGTTTGCGAGTGTAAGGCTTACATGGTAGTGCGTACTTGAGAGAGTACCCTGGCAACTATTTCCAGCATGAGTATCTGCGGGTTCATAGAGCAGCGACGATCCTTTTTTCAAGTTCGCCGACTGCCAAACGTTGCTCCCGCACCCGACCAACTCGAATAGCGTCAATCAAGCTGAGCAAGGCGTAGAGTTCTGGATCGTTACTGGCAGCTTGGGGGACTGAGCGGTACAGAGGCGCGATTGCCTGCCCTCTCACGACACCTTGAGGGTCAGGCCAGACGTAAACCTCAGACGGTGAGGCAACCAGCTTGCTTTTCAACGGCTCAGCAGAATGTGCAGTTGGCAATCCCCGCTTGCTTGGGGCCTGGCTGGGCGTAGAATACATAGCGCAACCCGTGAACCAAGAATTCCAACACCGCTTGCTTCAAAATTTTCCGCTCGGAGCCATAATACAGACCGGCAGCTTCAGAACGCTCAAGGGCAGCATGAACTTCTGATGCGCTCATGCCCAAGCTTTGAGCGAGAGAACTGTACGTCCAGTTCGTTGAATCCCAACTGTGGACTTTGAGTATTGCAAGGATATCTTGGGGTTTTAGCATAGCGGATGAGCGAGCGCATTGTTTCCTTTATTCTATATTCGCGAATAGCGAATAACCAAGGTGTGGCGACTTGAATTTACTGCAAGGCGCTCGTTGAAGGGCAATCGCCATGTAGCCAATACAGCGCTCGCCCCGGCCGAAGAGAAGCCGTTGTAGGTAGGAGCGTGAGCACTATAAGTTTCAGAAAACTTAGCCGGAACTTTCCTTTACCGGTATCGGTATAAATATATCTCCCAACATTGCTATTGCTACCACTGCTCCTAACTTTTTTCCCTAGCTTCCTATCAGGCATAAAATTTAGTTTACAAGAGAGCGAGTGAGGATTGCTCCGCTAAGCGTGCGATCGGGACAGTTGGGGCAATTGACGCCGATGCTGTCACAAGGGTCTCCACAACAGCAGGA
>NZ_JAUBUJ010000176.1:0-9511 GCF_036705405.1 Microcoleus sp. B13-B6 | reverse complement strand
GTGGGAGTAGGAGGTGTGGGAGTAGGAGGTGTGGGAGTAGGAGGTGTGGGAGTAGGAGGTGTGGGAGTAGGAGGTGTTGGGGTTGGGGTTGGCGCAGTGTCGTTGTCAGTAATGGCGACACTAACAGGGGAAATTGTGATGCTGTTATATTTAACATCGGTACTGGTAGAAGTATGCCCGATCGCCCCCGCATGATTTCCTTCCACAACCGTATCATCTGTAGCCGTTACTGTGACTGCTTTCGCCACATTCCAGTTAGTAGAGTCGAAGGTAATTGCACCGATCGCATTTATTTGATTTCCCGCATCAAAGCTGATAGTAACTGGTGCAGTTGGCTGGGAATTTAACTTGAGTGTAAAACTGCCTGTGGCACCGCCTTCTGTAGCAGTTGTGCTCTCCGGTGAAATACTCACACCCGTCGTGTCGTTGTCAGCAATCGTCGCAGTCACAGGAGAAATTGTCAGGTTATTATACTTGATATCGGTACTGACAGAGGTGTGAGCGATCGTGCCGCTGCGGGTTCCTTGGGCTATGCTGTCATCGATCGCACTAACAGTCACATTTTGCGCCACATTCCAATTATTCGGGGTGAAAGTGACAGGTGCGATCACACTAATTTGAGTCCCAGTGTCAAAATTAATCGTGACGTTTGCAGCAGGTGCGCTAGTCAAAACCACGCCGTAGGTAGCCGTTGCACCGCCTTCAGCAATATTTGTACTGCCTGCCGATTGGACAATAGAAATACCGGGACTATCGTTATCTGTAATCGATGCCGTCACATTGGGAATGACTTTCGCGTTATAATTAGCATCGGTACTGGTAGCTGTGTGAGCGATCGTGCCACTGTGGGTTCCTTGTGCTACATTGTCGTCGAGCGCAGTAACAGTGACAGTTTGAGCAACATTCCAATTAGTGTTGTCAAAAGTAAGAGGTGTGGCGATCGGATTAAGTTGATTGTCAGTATTGAAACTGATAGTAACCGGTGCCTTCGGTTCCGAAGTTAGCTGGATTTTGTAACTGCCATTTGCGCCGCCTTCTGTAGCAGTTATGTTCGTAGGTGCAATGCTGAAACCTGCCGTGTCATTATCGGTAATGGCGACGCTAACAGCCCCAATTGTGATGCTGTTATAGTTAGTATCGGTACTGGTAGCTGTATGGGCGATCGCACCTGCATGATTTCCTTCAACTGCATTGTCGTCCACAGCAGCCACTGCAACAGTTTGAGCGACATTCCAATTATTCGCTGTAAAAGTAAGTGCGGTAATTGGTTGAATTTGACTGCCTGTAGCTAAGTTAATCGTAACAGGTGCGATCGGTTGACTATTTAACTGAACAGTGTAACTTCCAGTTGCACCGCCTTCCGTTGCAGTCGTGCTGGCAGGATTAATCGTAATGCCAGGAGTTTCATTATCGCTGTTGCTGGCGCTGACATCATCGGGATTGAGATTGCTGTAATTAATGTCGGTACTGACAGTGGCAGCAGTGACAATATTGTAAGTTTTACTACCATCAGCAATGCTGTCGTCAACACCAGTCAACTTTACTGTTTGCAGTTCATTCCAGTTGGCAGGCGTGAAAGTTAAACTATTGCTAGAAACTGTTCCTTCTGCGGGATTGGAACTGCTCAAATCAATGCTAACATTAGCACTGGGTTGACTGTTAAGTTTAACGGTAAATGTAGCGCTGTCGCCTGCTTCTGTCGTCACTAATCCGCTGGCAGGATTGACGGTGACTCCGGCAGTGTCATCATTACCGATCGTAGTTGTAGCGGTAGCAGCGGTAATAGTCGGAGTCGGGCCGGGCGCAACCGGATTTGACAGAGTAACAGTAATAGTTTCATCCGGTTCAATTATGGCATCGCCCAACACATCTAAAGTAAGAGTTTTCGATGTCTCGCCCGCAGCAAAATTAACCGTACCAGTAATGCTAGTTCCCCCAGAAGTGCCGCCGATATTGTTGTAATCGCTGCTGTTTGTAGCAGTTCCTCCAATTGCATAATTTACACTGCTGGCAGCATCAATCCCGCCGCTGCGAGTCACGGTAAAAGTAACGGGAGTAGTGCCACTGTTGCCTTCGGTGAGGCTGGCAGTACCGACAGCAATGGCGTAATCTATAGCGTCATTGGCCGGAATAGTTAGTGTTGTTTCTTTTGTTGTACCTGCAATCCCATCAGTAATCGTACCAAAGCTGAACACTGCTGTTTCGGCGTTCTCTGCGATATTGTCAGCTTTGACAGTGACAGCAACATTCTGAGTGAGGGTGTTAGTACCTGCGGGGAATGTGAGAGTGGCAGGTGAAAAAGTGTAGTCTGAATCTTGGGTAGCTGTACTGCTGGGGTCGATAACAATTGGTACAACTAGATCGCTGAAGGGAGTGCCGCCGCTGATGGTGACTGGGACATTAACGATGGTATCTGTTGTTCCTTCTGTGCCGCTGTAAGTGGCTGCGCCGAAATTGACCTCAACGGTGGTATTCAGCAGGATGGAGACATCGTTAGAACCGCTATTGGCGGTGGCGAGATCGGGTTTGTTGTCGGCGTTAAAATCTTTGATGGCGATCGCTTTTGGGTTTGTCCCGACAGCATAATTAATGGGGTTATTAAAGGTGCCTTGACCGGTTCCAACTAGGATAGAAACGTTGTTTGATTGATTGTTAGCAACGGCGATATCGAGTTTGCTGTCGGCGTTTAAGTCGGCAACTGCGATCGAGGTCGGACTATCGCCTCCCGCTGCGTAGTTGGTGGCATTGGCAAAGGCACCTTGACCGGTGCCAAGTAGGATGGAAATGTTGTTAGAAACGCTGTTGGTGATGGCAAGATCGAGGATGTTGTCACCGTTAAAGTCTTCTGCTGCAATGGATGTTGGATTAGTGCCAACTGCATAATTTACCGGGATTGAAAATCTGTCTGCACCAGCGCCTCCCGTGTTGAGTAGGATGGAAACGTTGTTAGAAGCACTGCTAGTGATGGCAAGATCGAGGCTGCCATCGCCGTTAAAGTCTCTCGCTGCGATCGCCGTTGGATTTGTCCCCACCTGAGATGTATATTCAGGAGTAAAAAAGTTACCTTGAGCGTTTTTTAATCCGATGACAACGCGGCCGTTAACATCTGCTACAACTATGTCTGATAAGTTGTCTGCGTTAAAATCGCCTACACCGATCGCACTGAGTCGATTTTCCCCGGCACTAAAGGAAATGGAATTGCCAAAAGTACCTTGACCTGTTCCTGGTAAAATGTAAACGTAACCATTAGGAAATTCTCCACCAGACCAGCTAGTTAGGGCTAGGTCAAGAAAATTATCATTGTTAAAAATACCCGCTACGATTGGAGTGTAACTAGACGATTGATTCACGTTGGCAGGAGTGTCAAATCCTCCTTGACTGTTCCCTATTAACATGGAAACAGCCGTTCCGCCGATCGCTAAGTCTGGGATATTGTCGTTATTAAAGTTTTCGGCAGTCAGGGATTGGGGATTTGTGCCGACAGGAAAGTTGGTTGCGGAACTGAAAGTAGACATGATTAATTTACCGATTAGTTAACAACAGTAATCTTTGATGTTTCGAGTTGTGAAACTGATGCAAATCGCACCTAAGTTGCTGGCATCAGTGTCCCGACGATCGCAAGTACAAACAGGCTGCCTCCCACAGCGATAGTTACTATATTCCATACCGAAAATCTATCGTTAGGATTGTGGTTTGGGGCTGCTAAACTGTTCAGTTCATTCACAATCTCTTGAACAGGAAGCAAAACTATTACAGATAAAAAACTAACTAGCCAGTATGGGTCTGGCAGTCGGGCACACAGCGCAAGCCCAAACCAAGCAAGAGTCAGCAAGAATGGACTAAAGTTGGCATCAATACCGCGCAATTTAGCCCTATTTCTAATTTTCGTAATCAATGAATAACAAAAAATACCGTTGAAAACAGCTCTCCAAAATGGGCTAATGTCGTCTCCTGTTGCGGCTTTGAATAGCTGCCAGTTTTTGTAAAACCAAAAAATTTGATAGAGGCCCAAGGTTACTAGGGACATCACGAACAACTTGAAACGAGAAACAGGAAAAAACATTGGTTGTGAATCTTCGTTGTTCATATCAAAAACCTCATGGGTGGATACACTACTACTCGATCGGGACTTATACCCAATGCGGTCGATTATCAGGTCGATGGTAGGGGCGGGTTCACCAACAATATCTGCTAATAGACAATTTCAAAAACCCGCCCCGGCCGCGATCGTACTGTCGAATATCGGGGCGGGTTTACAGAATCTCTCGTTTCTCTTAAAGATATCCGCGAACCCGCCCCTACAGGAATTATGGTCGATTAACCGGACATCATATCAGTCCTATTGCTATTAGATTGAGCCAAAATTTGCGACACCGATCGCACTTGCCGTCACACCATTCAGAGATGCTAAAATCTCTCCGGTTGCGGACAAGCGGATGAATGTTGAACTGTTTTCTTGAGTAATTGACAATTGCGAGAAAGTCAGACCATTACCCAAAACTAACAAGTCTTTACCAACTTCAAAGTCAGTAATAGTATCAGTACCGGAATTGGTAGATAGCAAGAATTTATCTACCCCATTCCCTCCCGTCAAACTATCACTTCCCAAACCGCCATTCAGCAAATCGTCACCGCGATTGCCAAACAAGACATCATCACCGCTACTGCCGAGTAAAGTATCGTTACCTTTGCCGCCGAAAAGAGTGTCATTCCCCACCGCACCGTCGAGGGAATCATTACCCCTCAGACCCAGCAAAACATTATTTGGACTGTCGCCAGTCAGGGTATCATCGCCATTTGTACCGAGAATTCGATCGGGGGAATTGCTGCCCAAATCTGCGTCGCCGGTGACAACAGGAGTTGCAATCCCAGCAGGTAATATCACAGCTTGAATTTTGGTATCTAAAGCAGCACCAGTATTCTCAGTAACTACCTGGGAAATTGTCTTAGTTCCCGCACCAACTTCTTTGAAGTCTTGAGTAGTTGGGCCCAAAGCTACTTGTTGGACGCGGGCAAGTGATTCAGGAATTGATGTTCCTGTTGGGTTGGAGACAGCAGAATCAATGCGCTGATTTGCTGTTGCCATTACTGTCGCAGCTTGCGAGGCAATTGAGGTAACTTTTTGACTGTCGAAACTGGGTTCTATCTGCTGAATTTTCGCGGCAGCTTGCTGAATGATTGCTTCTAAAACTGCTGAAGAGCTCAGATTTAAAACAGTACCGGATTGAATTGGATCGCTAATTGAACTGACAACAGCCTTGACAATATCCTTGCTAGCTGCACTGGAAGTACCGTCAATCAAAGCGCTAGTTTGAGTGATGAAGTTTTGGACTTTCACCATTGCTGCTAAGACTTGGACGCCGCCCGGTTCGTTGTTGTTGGTGGCGCCGATGGGGTCGAAATCGGTGATGTCAACATCAGCGGGAATCGCCAGAGAAGATTTGACAAGAGATTGCGCTGTTTCCGGTGCAACTCCTTTGTCGATTAAGTCAGCGACTAAGCTGGTTAAGAGGGTGACAACAGTAGAATCGGGTGGTGCAGTGACTGGTGTTTCTAGGGGTAAGCCGGTGGCGGTGTCAGTACCTCCAAAAGCAACTAAATTACCTTCTGATGAATCAATTTCCCCATTTTGATTTTTGTCGAAAGTCTCGAAGGGAATATCAAGATCGTATTCACCGTTGGAGTCAGTAGTAGTTGATGGCTCTCCGGCATCGAGGACACCGTTTTTGTTGGCATCCAAGAAGAGAGTCGCACCGGAGATATAACCGTCAATGACAGCACCATACTTGGATAGTTTCATTAAAATGACATCACTTGCAGTTGCACCCCATGTGTCCGTTGCTGTTAATTTAATTTCCAAATTTCGGGGCCCTGGAATTGTTCCTTGGAAGGTGCGGGTATTCGGGTTGAAAGTCAGCCAATACGGTAAAGCTTCACCGTTTTTTAAAGTGGCTGAGTAGGTGAGGCTATCTCCAGGATCGGGATCTGTGAAAGTGTTTGTCGGAAAGGTGTATTTGAAGTTCCTTCCATAGCTGACTCGCAAGTTCTGGAAATGCCACGGAGTTGTATTCGGGCCGTAGTTTAACAGTGGCGGGTGATTGCCAACAATACCTTGACCCAAAGCCAGCACATCAACGCGCTTGTAATTAAGACCAGTGTGGGTAACGTTATCGTCTTCGTCGTCGCCGTCATTGATAGTGACACCGGTTGATTTCAAAAGGTCGGCGAACTCGGTTGGTGTTAGTCGGCGGCCTAATTTTTGCTGTGCTAACTGTTGGGCTAATACTGCGATACCACCAATGTGGGCTGTAGCTTGACTGCTACCGTGATAGGTGCTTAAACCGCCATCTTTGTCAGCCCCGGTGATCGGTGCCCCCGGAGCAAAAATTGTGGTTAATGTCCCGTTACGCTGAGAAAATGGAGCAATGCGATCGGCAGCAGTGGTATTAGCAGTTACTAAATACTTAGTGCTATTATCCTTATTTGCAAAATAATTTCCCAAAGAGGAACTATCTATATCCGAATTGTATACCGCGCTAACCGATAGCGAATTCGGATCGGCTGAAGGGTAGTTTACACCTGGAGGATTCTGGTACTGGAAGTAACGGTTGCCGGATGAAGAGGCAACAATTATATTCTTCGCGGCCAATGCTGCCAGTTCATCTCCTATACCGTAGAGTGAAGTAGGACTGGTAAAACTTTCACCGCTGCCGAATGCCATATTAACGCTGGCAATGTTGTAAGCATCTGCATTTTGCAATACCCACTGCAAGGCTTGTTCAACATACGGAAACTTATTAATTTCGTCGGAACTACCAGCAGGTATAGTATCCTTTCTGATTTTGAGGTCGATAATCTTAGCCCCTGGTGCCATCCCGGTATAGGTTGGGTCTTGAGAGGCAATAATGCTGGCAATGTTCGATCCGTGTCCGTCTTGGTCGCTAGCATCCGCGTCGCCATCGGCAAAATCGTAGTTATAAACGATGTGATCGCTAATGCCGTTTGAGTCGCTGTCAGGGCCAAAGAATGGGTGGTTTAAGTCGATGCCACTATCTAATATCGCTACAGAGAAACCGCGGCCGTCGATACCGGAAAAACCGGGTGTGGCGCGGAATTTGTCGAGATTTATTTGTGCATTGGATACACTGGCAGAGACCAACCGACCCTTTGGGTCGTTTCCGCCATCAAAACCATAGGAATATGATGCGTCCGAGAAGCTATTAGCGATCGGCGAACTGAATATATTAGTCTGGACGCTTCTGACAAGATTGTTGATGCCACTAATCGGAGTAAAACGCGGTGTGGCGAGGACATTATTGGCGAGGAAGTTGTTATTGATGTTGCCCGAAGAATTTCCAGTAGTTCCAGTCGTTGAAGTGGGCTGCGAAGTTGTAGCTGTGGAGGCAGGGCCTTCATATCCTGTGGTTGTGATACCGGCAAGGCGAGGCAAAGCAGACAAGTTTAAAGTGTATGGAGTCTCCGCACTATTAACTGAAGAAACTCGAATGCTGTAAGTGCCGTGTTCCAAAATCCGGTTTATTGACTTTGAAGTAGTGCCGGAGTTTTGGGCTGTTGTAATGACATTTTGATTGCTGTCCAGCAATTCAAGCTTAACATCTTCATTCACGCCATCGACTGATAAATTGAAGTCATTGTTAGCTCCTAAAGTGAATTTGTAGTAATCTGGATAATTACTACTCACTGCATCAGTATAGTTTCTGAGATTAGAAGTTGCATTGATTTTGAGGGATGTACTTGGAGTGTTTCCAGCTAAGTCTGTTGCTGGGGAATTGTTGGTAACAGCGACATCGGCTGCATTTAACCCGGAGTATTTGCTATCCGGACTAACAGCAGGGGCAGTAACAATTGTGTAAGCTTTATTGCCGTCAACAATGTTGTCGTTAACACCTGTCACTGTTACTGTCTGCGTTGAATTCCAGTTACCAGAATTGAATGTCAGCGATACAGGTGAAACTATTCCTTCTGCTGTATTGGAACTTCCTAAATCTATTTTGACATCAGCAGTAGGTGGGCTGTTGAGTGTGACATCAAATGTTGCTGTTCCCCCTGATTCTGTCGTGATTAATCCACTTACAGGATTAACGGTAATTCCAGCAGGTGTTGGGGCTGGTGTTGGGGTTGGTGTAGGAGGTGTTGGAGGGGTTGGAGGTGTGGGAGTAGGAGGTGTAGGGGTTGGAGGTGTGGGAGTAGGAGGTGTAGGGGTTGGAGGTGTGGGAGTAGGAGGTGTGGGAGTAGGAGGTGTGGGAGTAGGAGGTGTTGGAGTAGGAGGTGTTGGAGTAGGAGGTGTTGGGGTAGGAGGTGTGGGAGTAGGAGGTGTGGGAGTAGGAGGTGTGGGAGTAGGAGGTGTGGGAGTAGGAGGTGTGGGAGTAGGAGGTGTGGGAGTAGGAGGTGTGGGAGTAGGAGGTGTTGGTGTTGGGGTTGGCGCAGTGTCGTTGTCAGTAATGGTGACACTAACAGGGGAAATTGTGATGCTGTTATATTTAACATCGGTACTGGTAGCAGTATGCCCGATCGCCCCCGCATGATTTCCTTCCACAGCCGCATCGTCTGTAGCCGTTACTGTCACGGGTTTGGCAACATTCCAGTCAGTAGCGTCGAAGGTAATTGCACCCATCGCATTAATTTGATTTCCCGCATCAAAGCTGATAGTAACTGGTGCAGTTGGCTGGGAATTTAACTTGAGTGTAAAACTGCCTGTGGCACCGCCTTCTGTAGCAGTTGTACTCTGTTGTGAAATACTCACACCCGTCGTGTCGTTATCAGCAATCGTCGCAGTCACAGGAGAAATCGTCAGGTTGTTATAATTAGTATCTGTACTGACAGACTTGTGAGCGATCGTGCCGCTGCGGGTTCCTTGCGCTATGCTGTCATCTATCGCCGTCACAGTGACATTTTGAGCAACATTCCAATTATTCGGGGTGAAAGTGACAGGTGCGATCGCATTAATTTCATTGCCCGTGTCAAAATTAATCGTGACGTTTGCAGTAGGTGCGGTAGTCAGAAGTACGCCGTAGCTATCCGTTGCACCGCCTTCAGCAATAGCTGTTCCGCCTCCTGATTGGACAAGAGAAATACCGGGACTATCGTTATCTGTAATCGATGCTGTCACATTGGGAATGACTTTCGCATTATAATTTGCATCGCTACTCGTAGCTGTGTGAGAAATCGTGCCGCTGTGGGTTCCTTGTGCTACATTGTCGTCGAGCGCAGTAACACTGACAGTTTGAGCAACGTTCCAGTTAGTGCTGTCAAAAGTAATAGGTGTGGCGATCGGATTAAGTTGATTGTCAGTATTGAAACTGATAGTAACCGGTGCCTTCGGTTCCGAAGTTAGCTGGATTTTGTAACTGCCATTTGCGCCACCTTCTGTAGCAGTTATGTTCGTAGGTGCAATGCTGAAACCTGCCGTGTCATTATCGGTAATGGCGACATTAACAGCCCCAATTGTGATGCTGTTATAGTTAGTATCGTTACTGGTAGCAGTATGGGC
>NZ_JAUBUJ010000175.1:0-9629 GCF_036705405.1 Microcoleus sp. B13-B6 | reverse complement strand
CCAAATCCTCTAGGCGAACCAGTTGCCGACACGCTGGCGCTGTTGTTGCTGGCAGATCCAATAGTCACTGGCACTTTTTCCTGAATCCCTTTATCCGAGCCGACTGTTGCGCGACTGAGCAGCTTCTGTCGGCGTTCTCGGAGCGATTCTTGGATGGTCTGACGCTTTTCCGCCACCTCACCCCGATTTGCGATGGAGGCCATCTTGTTCTCGTGTCGCCAAAGCTCGGCCTGTAAGTCGCCTGTGAGCTCAGAAGCAATCTCGGCTAGTCCGTGCTGACGCTTGGTTTCAATCTTCAGCATCGCTGCTCGGTCTTTCGCGTCTAGTTGCTCCATCTCCGAGCCAAATTCCGCATTGAGCTTGCGGATTTTAGCGATGGCATTTCCGACTTTGGAGCCGAATTTCTTCCTAATTTCTGTCCACCTGACTTGACCGTCACTGATTTTTTCCAGCGCCTCCAGATAGGTCGTAGCGTTGTCCAAAAACGGTTCCAGAACTAGAGCGAGTTGTTCGGCGTTGGAAGCTTTATCTGCCATCGCCTCCAACTTATTAACATCGCTCAAGTAACAATACTCCGGACAGTTTTTGAGACAGAGGCTGAAACCCTCATTCTACCGTTAGCATTTGACCTCCCTGAGAAGGCTGAAACTCGCATTCTGCCGTTAGTGATTAAAAACTGTCCGGACTATTGAAGTAAGAGAGGATGTCCGCTTCTGTATCGGCCCAATCTCCCGCTTTTTCGTCAATGTATGGGCTGTGTCCCGCTGCGGGGTTGCGGATAGCAATGCTGCTGGTATCGTTGCGTCCAAAATCCATAGTACAATCTCCTTAGATAGAACTCTCCCAGCGCAAGCTAGGAGAGGTTTACAAAGCCAGCCGCCTACTTTTCGACGGGTGACGGCTGGCTGAAATTGTTGCTGTTGTTGTTGTTAATCGTGACGTTGCCGTGAATGATTGTCGGCTCCGGGACTCGTTTTGCTCCAGACTGATAGCCTGTGTCGTAGCCGACCGCAAAGACAAGAGCGTTGGTCAATAACGCACCGCCAATCATCAGCGGTGTCACGTTTTTGTCGAAGTCTTTGTCATCATCAAGCATCGCCTAAACCTCCTCAGATTTCACGTCAATTGCATCGCCATTTTTAGATAAGTCCTGGCGTGTTGGTGTTGGTGTTGGCTTATGGTTGATAACTGTGCCAGCGATAAAATCACCCTCGATTTTCTCGACATAGTTACCACCGTTCGTGTTAATAACCCGTTTGCCGGGTTTACCGTCTTCAAACACCACACCGTTAATAATCCGTACCATTTTTAATCCCTCAAACTACTAATTTGACCAACTACTGCAATCGCTACAGCATCCGCTACACCTTCATCTCGCAACTGTAATGCAGCAGCCTGTATAGCTTCCTGTGGGCGGTTTCCCACAACGTTAAAGGTTCGCGTTGCGTTACACTCGCGGCTGACTTTCACTTTGAAATAAGCCATTATTCCGCCCCTCCTAATTGCATCGCCCGCAACTGTGCCAGGACTTCGTTTTGTGCCTTTTGTTCGGCCTGAAAGATTGCCAAGCCTTGTGCTGCGCCCCGGTTCTGTGCTGCGTTGATTCGGGCTTTGTTTAAGTCAGAATCACGTTTTTGTGCCGCTTCATTCTCTGAGGCAATTTGAGCCAGAACTTGCATAACCGACTGATTCAAGGATGCCGAGGTAGTTGCAGCATTTTGACCAAGTTGAGTGATGCGTTGATCCAATGCTGGGGTGTATTCGTTGATTGTCAATGCTCCGGCTGGGGTCGCAGAAGGTGCGGTCGGTGTGGCTTCTACCAGCTTGCGGAGTTCGCTGAGTTTTCCAGCATTCAGTAGTTTGCAAGCTTTCAGGGCAAGCTCAGAGTATTGAGTGGCCCGCGCACCCCCACGCCGTAAGGCTTTAAGCTCAATGCCGTAGATATCTTGTAGCTTGGCAATCGCCTTCTGCAACCCAGACTTATTCAAATTAAGGATGCGCTGCACTTGCGCCGCTGAGTACCAACGTTCAATCGATTCTCTGAGAGAGGAATCGATTTCTGTAACCTCTACGTCAATCACAGCCTGGTTTTTAAGTTCCATAGTTTCGCCTGCTTTGGGAGAATCAATTCAGAATCGATTTGGAATCGATTCTGATGTTTGCCATCATAGCACATCACATCATGGTTGCACATAGTACAATCAAAACAGAAGGTGACAGAACATAGCATGATGGAAGGAGAGATATTGAATATGAACTAATGAGTAGAAAACTAAATGCTGTAATTCCCGATGAAACTTGGGAAGCTTTAGATGAGATAGCTAACCGCGAAATGCGTACCAAAAGCCAGATGGCAGCAATCCTTTTAGGAGAAGCGATTGCAGAGTACCGCAAGCGGCATTCTTTAAAAAATACCGAGGCTGACTTAGCAGATGCTGCCGATCGCCCCGCAGACCCCCAGCCCACAGAACCGGAGCCGATCGCAGCAAAGCCAGCAACAGCAGCGAAAGCTAAGCGGGGTAAGGCAAGTAAAGGCGCTAGTTAATGTCTAGTAACCCTCTAGCATTAAATTCTCACAATTCAACCCAAACCATACCGACCGCCATTCCTTGACCTTTATTACAAAGAAGTAAATGAACAGTTCCGATCGATTAGACCGAATAGAAGCAATCCTTGCCGCCACCGCAGTGCAGCAGCAGGCAAACACCGAGGCTCTGACCAGGCTGGAAGCTCAGACTTCTGCCAACAGCGAAGCGATCGGGCGGTTGGAAGTTCAAACTCTTGCCAATGCGACAGCCATAGATCGACTGACCGAGCGGATTGACCAACTGACCGATCGCGTTGACCGACTGGCTCAACGTTTTGACGGTCTGGTTTCAGCAATCGGGAGCCATCAAGAAGCGCTGAGGCTGATTTCCCAGCAGAACAACGAATGGCGAGAGCAAATGCGAATCATTCAGACAGAAATTCGCGACATCTGGCAGTACCTCAACAACCAACTCCGCAATCGGGGCAACGGCGGCGGGCAAAACTGAAGCGGCTGCCGATCAAGCGTGGAGAAGTTGGGGCGGTGCGGGCGATCGGCTTCTTAACAAAGCTTGGTATAAACTCCCGATCGCACATCCGAACCGCAGCCAACAGAACCGGAGCCCACAGCACCCAAGCCAGCGACAGCAGCGAAAGCCAAGCGGGGTAAGGTCAGTAAAGGTGCTAGTTGATGTCTAGCAACTATTTAGCAACTATTTAGCAACTATCTAGCAAGTATCTAGCAAATGTCTAGCAAAGGAAACAGGCAACCATGATCCAAACCCAAACCAAGACAGTCACATTTGACGAGTTCGCGGCCTGGTATCCAGAGAACTCAGTCCGCCGCTACGAGCTACACAAAGGAGTAATTGTCGAAATGCCTTTAGGAACTGGCCCCCATTCCCGTGTTACAGGTTTTACCAGGGATGAAATCAGTGCAGAAATCAGGCGACTGAAATTGCCTTACTTTATCCCCGGTGACTGTCTGCTTAAACCCATTCGTGATGAGGCAGGTTATCAGCCCGACGTAATTGTCAAAGACCAAGTGGCTCTCGCAAACGAACCGCGCTGGGATAGAGAATCTATCATCACGATGGGGTCTTCTGTACGGCTTGCTGTAGAGGTCGTTAGCACTAATTGGCAGGATGATTACCATTTCAAGTTTGCCGATTATGAAAAATTTGGTATCCCGGAATATTGGGTTGTTGACTATGCTGCAAAAGGTGGCCGGCGGTTCGTTGGCAATCCCAAACAACCCACTCTCTCGGTTTACCAGTTGGTTGACGGCGAGTATCAAATCAGCCAGTTTCGGGGAGATGACCTGATTGGGTCGCTAACTTTCCCACAACTGAAGTTGACAGCCGAACAGATTTTTCGCGCTGGCTTGCCACTAACCGAACCGAACTAGAGACTGGATCGATCGCCCGTGGGGAGTTGTGGCGGCGCGGACGATCGGCGGTGCGGAGAGTTGCGGGGAGTTGCGGGCGATCGGCTTGAATTTACTTGAATTTATTGGAATTTATTTGTTTTTAATAGTTCAAGCTGCCGTTTTTTTGCGTAAAATTTACCACTTTGCGTAAAGTCGTAAATAAGTCAAAATTGCTTGCTAACCATCGGTTGCCCCGTACTTTTACTCAAATTTCCGAACCATCTTTGCGTTTGCGAATAACTGATATTTGTTCGTCCTCTCTTCACGGTCCAAACTGTTTATGCAAGAACTCTTACAAGTTCTTTTGGGGAGCTGGACGATCGAGGCAGTAAGGTTTGCACCTGTTTTGCTGCCCAAATAACACGGTTCGATCGCAACTGACTTTCAGGTGCTAGAATCTATTTACTTGCTGATCGATTATTGAGGCAAACCGTATGCTCTATTCGGAAAACAAAGTACAAGTTGCTGTTTGGCTGCAACCAGAAGTTGTCGCCAACTGCGATACCTATGCCGAATATTTTTCCCAGTCTCGCTCTGGCTTCATCACTGAAGCTTTAAAACTTTACATTCGGCACGCCGAAAAACATTGCCAGTTGCTAGCAGAAAACGGAGAGAACGGCACTAATTCGCACGAACTCGACGAAGAAGCGCTGGCAGCGTAAGCTTTCCAGCGCTTTTTACGACGATTTTTTATACACCCTAACTTTGTCTCTAAAAACCGGCAAGCTTTTGTGCAGACAAAGTTAGGAATCACACCGCAATAAAGGGCGGCTCTTACCAATATTATGTCACACCTGGTTTCAAGAAACACGCTCCCCATTGGCGACGTGGCGGTTAATGCTAGCCTTCGTGCTAACTTGCTGGCTAGCTGTAGCGGTACGATCGCAGGTTCCCCGAAATCTGACACTACCCATAGCTTTCATAGCTTCAAAAAGTCTTCAAACCTACGCTGTAACTCAATTTCACTATATTCCCCGCTAAATACGACAACTAACCGGGAATTTTCTGCTGTTGATTTTGAAGCTGTGATCGGGGGTGCGGTGTAATGAGTACCACACAATCTACACAAGAAAGCCAAGGACTTGATACCGCGCAATCCACGCCGGATTTGAAGGGATTAGGAACGCTATGCAGCATTGACAAAAAATCCCTCACCGCCGACCACGAAGCCCACATCTCAGGTAGAGGCTTACTCAATGATTGGGTCCGCGCCTGCGGCCACAGTGCCAGCATCGCCCAAGCTTCACATTATTTGGGGTATTCAGTAAAATCACCGGGCATCCTATTTATGGGGAAAGATGGGCAAGTACAATACCGACCCGATATCCGGGAGCCGAAGCGAGGTAAAAAGGAACCCCCGAAATACCTTTCCCCAAGCGGAGAATTTGACGCTTTCCTCCCCCCATCCCCCGACAACCCGCTCTACTGGGAGATTGAAGCCCTAAAGCGAGAAGCTTTCTATATCAATGATGTACCCTACATCCTGATTACTGAGGGAGTATTCAAAGCCCTTGCTGGGTGCTCGAATGGTATCCCTACGATTTCCTTGCTGGGAGTAGAGCAAGGCCTCACAGGTAAAGCCCGCGACCCCGAAAATCAGCGATTCCTAGTAGCCGCACTGAGAAGGCTTGCAGAAGCTGGTTTTGGTTTTATTATTGGCTTTGATGCTGATGCGGCCACAAATCCAAATGTCCGTGCAGCCGAGAAGAAATTGGCCAAGCAATTCGCTAAATTTAAAGTACCAGTACGCTCAATTACTGGGTGCTGGGAAGCTGGCCCGAAGGGTGAATTTAAGGGAATGGATGATTTTATTCAGAACAAAGGAATTGAAGAATTCCGAGCAATCCTCACCAAAGCCAAGCTATTTGGTGAGAAAGAGGGTGATGCCGATGGCGAAAAGAAAAGCAAATTCCCTAGCGCTGATGCGATGTCGAGAGAGATAGCAGAGGATTATCGAGATAAGCTTGCCTTCAACAATGAAGTGCTTTGCTGGTATCACTACGAAGCCGATACAACGGGTATTTGGAGTCCAGAAACGGATGAATACGTTGAATCTATTATCTACCACATCATCAAATCTAAGGGCTTAACAAACCTACCGCCAACTTACGTCAGCTCGGTAAAACGTTTCCTGCGACATGAATTAATAGAGCGGAAATGGAAGTCGAAAGCTGGCTTACTTCCCTTTCAGAATGGAGCTTTAGAGATTGCTACGGGCAAATTATATCCCCACTCCCCCGGCTACAAATTCACATGGGCGTTGCCACGCCCGCACTCAGTTGTCGATACTGAGTGGGGAAAAATCAGACAATGGCTAGACTTTGCCACACACGGCAACATTCATGTGCAGAATCTTCTGTTAGCCTTTGCTGCTGCTGTTCTTAAAGGCCGAGCGGAAGTCCAAAAGTTTTTGCACTTAATCGGTATCGGAGGCAGTGGAAAGGGTACATTTATTCGGTTGTTAGTAGCGCTAATTGGAATAGAAAATACGCACAGCAGCACTTTAGATGATTGGTGCAACAATCGCTTTGAAGCAGCCCAAGCTTACTGTAAACGGCTGCTAATATTCCCAGATGAAAACCGAGGAACGCGGTCGCTAGGCAAGTTCAAACAGGTGACGGGCGGGGATTGGCTGCGGGCTGAAGAGAAGGGTCAGAAACCTTTTAAATTCAAGTTTGAAGGCATGGTTGTTGTCGCCTCAGAGTTCCCTATTTTCGGCGCTGATTCAGGCAGTGGCATGGCCCGCCGTACAATCTCTGTGCCTTTTAGCGCTGCCGTCGGAACCCGTCGGGATTTGGACAAGGAATTCCTGCCAGAACTGGCAGCTTTTACCAATTACCTGCTCTCACTTGATGATGCTTGGGTGGAGAATACCTTGCGTGGTGTGATGGATATTCCTGAGATTGGGGCCCAATTCTGGGAGAGCAAGATTCGGGAGGATAGTGTGGCCGGCTTCCTCAATGACAAATTGATATTAGACCCATTCGCTCAAACCAGCATAGGGGATTCCCCTAATGCTGAAGGTACGCTTTATCAGGCTTACCACCAATACTGTGCAGACCAGGGCCACAAACCGCAGGCGGTGAAGAACTTCAGCCCCAATCTAATTGAATGCGCCAGCACAATCCTCGGATGGCAGATAGAAAAAGCGCATACCAAGATAGGCAAAATCATCAAAGGTTTGCGTCTCCGAACCAAAGCAGACGAGCATATCCCGACCTACGATTACGAATTGCAATTGCGCTGCAAAGCTGGTGACGGATGCGGTGACGGGTCGGTGACGGTTCCGGTGACGGGTCAGAACCTTTACTCAGAGACGATTACAGCTTCGGTGACGGATAAACCCTTATCTCAAGGGGAAGAAAATGTCGAAATACAAACAGAAATAAAAAAAGCTCCCGTCGAGGTCAACGAGAGTGTTATCAGCAATGCAGATAATGAGGTATCGGTGAATCCGTCACCATCGCCCGAACCCTTGCCAGTAGCCGATTGTGACCCGTCACCGAATCCGTCACCGAATCCGTCACCGAATTCCGCAGAACTCAACGAAAATGAGCTCAACCTGGTAGAGATGATTCGTGTGGCAACGGCAGAACCCGACCCCGAAGCTGCACGACGGGCAGTGGCCGACATTCTGCCAATTCTCAAAGATGTCTGTGCCAGGGGATCTGCAAACCGTGAGAAAGTTTGGGCCGCTTTAACCGAATCGGAGCGGACGACATTCTCTGCGCTATCGGCTCCGCCTCTGGCACTTACCGACAATCCGCAAGAACCAGAATCCTTGCAACCCGCGCCAGAGCCGGAATTAATCGCCCCCGCCGATGCCGAAAAATTGCGAGAAATTGCGACTGTTTGGTGGCCCGAATACTACCCACAACAGCTTCAAACCCTGATTACACAGATGTTTGGCTGGGGTGCGCCGGGGACTCGGTACGGTGTCGCCACCATTACCGCTTGGCTAGCCTCTGAGGATGCCGTAGTGCGTGAGCGGATAGGCGAACTGATTCGCCGACGCTCGGAGGGTAGCTGCTAATTTTGACAGTCAATAAAAAACCACACAAAATTGTCCGGTTTCAGTGACTTGTGGCTAGTTGTCCTCGTTTTGCCTCAAAATCAAACTGATGTAGGCATGAATAAACACGCTTACGCCCAATCGCCTGTTGCGTTGTTGCACCGATGGAGTAGCAATTGTTGCAGGCGACGCATCTGGTCGCGTATATTTCCTACGGCTAGAAGGGATAGAACCATTAAGTAGATAGGCGGGAAAAAACCAATCTATGTAACAAAACATTAAGTTGCCTGATTGGAGTTAAACTTAAGACGTTGCGTGGTGTAATTTCCCCTTTGTCCTCTAGCTTCTACTCCATGAATTACGGCGTAGGCGAGTTCTAACTCATCATCAAACATTTGTCCTGCCAACTCATCTTTCTTAATGTGTTGCCACTCCAATTCAATGGGGTTCATTTCCGAACAATACTTGGGTAAAAAGAAGATATATAAACCTTGCTTTTCCCAATGCGGCCATAACTCTTGGACTTCTTTGCATCGGTGTATTGGGCCGTTGTCTTGTACAATTACTCTCGGTCGTCCAATTTCAGCAGCTTCCTGGGCTTCTCGCTCCATCATTTTGATATAAGCTTTTCGATCAACACCCCCAATTACTAAACCATAAATAAAACTGATTCCCTGTTGAAGAAGTCCGATAATACTTAGTCTACGACCACGCCGTTTCGTTTGTTCTAACCGTTTTTGCTCACCTATTTGGTAATAAGTATAGCCTGGTTCACTCCACGCACAAAAACCTGATTCATCTAAATACTTTAAGTCAATTCCTCCCGCTGCTGCCTCTAATTGCAACATATCTAAGTCAGATTGCTTCGTTTCTTGTACTAGGGGGTCTTGTTTTCCTTTGTGACTTTTTCTGGCTCGTTTCCAAATAAACCTTTTTTTTTTAGTATCCTTCTTAATCGATCGGCACTTAGTTTGACAGAACGTTCTTTTTCTAATTTCGGGACTAATTGAAGACTGTTATATGTACGTGATTCGTTTTTGAGGCATTCTTTTAAAAACTCTATATCTTCCTCTTTCCACGTTGGCTTTGCCCCTCGACCAGGCAACTCCCAAAGCCCTTCCATGCCTAGATTCGACCATTTATGTAAAACCTCTCTCACTGTTTGTGGAGTCCAGTTAAAATGAGCAGCTATTTTTTCAACGTACCAGCCATGTGCATTTAATCTAATTACTTCTGCTCTATCTTTGACTTTTTGTGGTACAGCAGCAGTTCTCAGTTGTAAGAGAGTTTTGTCTTGCTGTTGAGTCAGGAATACCAGGGTAAACGCATCTTAACTGGAACCCAAAATATGCTACAGTTAAATCCGACTAAATTTCAATGTAGTTTGTTGTAGTTTATGGGTGCTACCAATGGCAAGAGGTTTTAGTAAAGCTGTAATTTCCCAACAAAAACAAACAGATTCATGGCATTCAATGAATATTTTAAATGCCAGTTTTTTAGAGCATTTTGCCAATTTGAAAGACCCCAGAATAGAAAGAAGTAAAGAACACTTACTCAAAGATATTATAGCGATTGCGATTCTAGCTATCATTAGCGGTGCCGACGGATGGGTGGCAATAGAAGCCTATGGTAATGCCAAATATGAATGGTTAAAAAGCTTTC
>NZ_JAUBUJ010000174.1:0-9683 GCF_036705405.1 Microcoleus sp. B13-B6 | reverse complement strand
CTCACTATTGTCTCGGATGATTCACTTTTACCCCCTCACTCCGTGTATGTGCCAGTTGGGGGTGCGGAATGTGGGATCTATTCCTGTAGTTTTATCGGATTTTTGACGGTTGCAATGAAAGCAAGCTAGTGCCAAATTGTCAATATTGTTACTCCCTTTTTTAGTGAGAGGAATGATGTGCTCGATCGTAAACTCTACATACTGCCATTGTTCGGAAGCATGGCAATATTCACACAGACAGTTGGCTCTCTGACGAACTTGATTTTGGATATTCTCAGGAATTTGACGGCGAGCTGACATTTCTATACTGTAGGCTGAATCTGGCCCAAGAAAAGATTGCGGACAGTTCGATTGACAAAACTGAGGTAATCGTCGATTTCTTCGTAAAGATTCAGTTCTTGGTCTTCTTCGGGATTGAGTTGCAAATTTTGTTGTTTTTCCAACAGTTCTTCTATGCGATTTTTGACTGTTGTAGAGGCTCGGAAAATCGGTATTCCTTCCACTAATTCAATGCGAACTGCTCCTTCTATAGGCAGAGTGTCTCGCAGCTTTTCCAGTTTTGGCATGACGATCATAATTGTTGATTTTATTGGTTTCAATTAAGATTATATCAATAAATTTTAAATCCGTCTAGGTAGACTCAAAAATACCGAATACCGAACCCCTACTTTTTAAAAAAATCGGGGTTTTCAAAGCAGAGCGTTTTACTTTACAGCCAGCTATTTATCAATCTTTAAGGGTTCTGACAGTGCTTCAGCGACCGCTTTTAAACTGCTGGAATGCCTGGCCATCATGGCATGGGCGAAAACAGACAATTTTACTTCTTTTGCAGCAGATATTTGGGAACTAGAAGCGGGTACGATGATGAAATCCCAATCTGTCCAAATTGAAGTAAAATTGAGCTTTTCCAACAAGGCCGCATCTCGATTTAAATCTTCCAAAAAAGCACTGCCAGGACGCATTTGGATGCAGCCTTTTCCCCAGAGAGTGTAAGCCATCCAAGTACCGCTGTGAGGAGAAGATATGGCAATAAAGCGCTGCACTCGGTTAATGCCGCCTAACCTTTGCAGGTAGTAACGAGTTACTAAACCGCCCATGCTCAATCCTACTATATCTAGATGCTGTTCTGGCGCAAAGGTTTTGTCTATATAATCTGCTATTTGTTGGGCTAATTCGTCTATGCTGGCGTTGCCCCAATGGGGCGAGAGATTGAGGGTGTAGACTGACCATCCCAGTTGGGTCAGGTAGGCAGACATTTTGTGAAAAATTCCCGATTTTCGGAAGATTCCGTGAATTAGCAAGACTGGGTTGCGGCTGAAATTGCTATTCATTTTTAAGTGGGAATTTTATTTTCAATAGGTGCTTTGAGTTCTTCAACTATTGCGTTAATACTTAGGGGTTCTGTCACCATTTGGCGGTGCAGCAAAACGTTGACTTTAACTTCTTTACCTACTGGCATTTGGGAGCTGTTCGCCGGTACAATCATTATGTCAAATGGCGTCCACATTGATGTAAAGTTTATGCGTTTGAGCATTGTCACATCTTGATTTAAATCGCGCAGCAAGCCACTATCGGGGCGCATATCCAGGTATCCTGGTAGGCGTAGGGAATAGGCGGTGAGGGTGCCGTGGTGGGGGGAAGAGAGAGTGATGAAACGCTGTACGCGGTTGATTCCTCCGAGTCGCTGGACGTAGTAGCGGCTGACGATGCCGCCCATGCTGTAGCCTACTATGTCTAAAGATTGTTCTGGCTCGAAGGTTTCAGAGATGTAGTCTGCCAGTTGCTTTGCCAGTAAGTCGAGGCCGAGGCTACCGTCGTTGGGGGTGAGGTTGAGGCTGTGGACTGACCATCCGAGTTGGGTGAGGTGGGCGGACATTTTGTTGAAAATCATCTTTGTGTCCCAGATGCCGTGTATCAGGATGACGGGATTGCGATCGAGCGAACTGTTCATTTGAAAAGAAAATTGCTTGCTAATTACAGCATAAATCACTCCCCTAGGGAGTTTTACCCCTACTAGGACAGCTAGCCAATCGGATCGAGGTACGATCGACCATTAGTGGGAATCCCTAACAAATTCTGAGATAGTTTGTAAATAAGTGCAAAGCAGTGCGAGTATTTATACCTAAAATTTGCTTTGATGAGCTAGCTTAGATATAGCCAAATGTAAATTTTGATGAATAAATGTAGACAAAGGTTGCCTTACCTCGTAATCTAACTTTGTTGACAAGCTTGTACAAATTTCTCTAAAAGAACAAAAGGAGTAAGTCTAATGTTTGGTTTTATCAAAAATTTCTTCGGCGGTATTTTCGGCTTTTTTGGCAGACTGTTGGGCTTGAAAAAGTCTGAATATTTCCTAGATTTGGGCGAATCGGGAGCGAAGGAACCAGCAAAAGTTGCGCCGGCGAAGGCTGAGCCTGCTGCGATCGCACCGACAAAAGTTGAGCCTGTTAAGTCTGAGAAGTCTGAGAAGTCCGAACCGGCTAAGAAGGCTAAGGTAGAGAAAAAGTCTAAGAAAGAAAACGAACCAGTCGCTAGCGCTCCTGCTAATAATTCGGAACCCGTGAAGGTACCGACTGCTGCAGCAACTAACGGCAAAGTGCCGAGTCAAGCTGAACCGAATCGGACTTTTGCTCCTAATAATTTAATGCCGACACCAAATGGAAGTCGTCGCACCCCCGGCCCTAGCATGAACAATTTCCGGGAAATGGCCCGTCAGGTGAAAATGAAGTAGGAATTTGGGAATTGATAATAGGGAATTGGGCATTGGATAACTCCCAATGCTGGCGTTAAAAATTAAAAAAATGGCATTACTCATTTTTAATTTTAACTCTTTGTTCTATTCCCTATTTTTTTCATTTCTGAGGAAGGCTAATCCGCTGTATAGCTGAAAAGCTGAGTCCCAAGGAGTTTCTGATTTGCGATCGACTTCTATATGAGATTCGATCTTTCTCAACATCTGCGTGTAATCGAGCACGGTCTCGGCAAAGGGCGTAAATTCTGACCAAACTGTAACGTCAAGCTGGCGATCGAATATTTCCAGTAAGTTATTCCAGTTAATTCTGGTTGTACTTTGAGGAATTTGTTGAGAGTTTGTGACTCTGGATGTTTTGTTTTTGGAGTTCGGTGAAGTGGGGATATCTGCAGAAGCTTTGGTGAAGTTAACTCCTTGTTGAAATTCGTAACTTTGGTCGCAAATTCGCAGAATGCAGTTTCTGCTGGGAATGTGTAAGTCACAGATTTGAGCGTAATCTTGCCGGATTTCTCTGTGGCGAAATTGATCCTTTCTTCGGTTGGGCGAGTAGTCCATGACTTCGATGAACATCGGCAACAAGCCTTCTACTCTTTGGGTAACTTCTGACCAGCTAAATTCGATCGCACCGAGTCGTGAGAGTTTATCTTTGCAAACAACGGCTGGGGAAGAGAGAGACTGGAAGTGCTGCACTCGGAAGATTTGGATTTTTTGAATATCGCTGAGGGTTGCCCAAAATACGGGAATGCCGGCGTTGAGGAGTTCTTGACCATAAATTCGCAGTTCGGCAATGGGGCCTGTTTTGTAGAGTCTCCAGCCGCGGCTTTGGATTTGCATCCGGGTTGTGTAGGCGTCGATTTTAAAGATTCTGCTGATATTTTGAATGGCGGCGGGTTTGTTTTCGGGACTCACGGGTTCGAGGATGAGGAGTCCGGGTTCGAGGTTGCTGGGGTCGTTTTTGGCGGTTTCTATGGCTTGTTGGCGGAGGTTTTGTTGTGCGGTTTCAATCCGTTGAATAGCTTGGCGGGTCTGGGAGACGATTTTGGGGTTGGTGATGTCGCGGAGTATTTGTTTGTAGGTTGTTTGGGCTTTTTCGAGATTGTTGGTGAGTTCGTAGTAGCGGGCAATATAGTATTGTACCCACGGATTTTCGGGGGATTCTTTTTGTAGTTGTTTGATGAGTTGGGCAGCTTGTTTGTATTCTTTACCCTCTAGGGCGACGGCTATTTGGTTGATGTCTGTCATGGCGATTGGGGGAATGGCGTTGTTTCTATCTTGGCTGATGTTTGGTTGGTTTCGCCACTGGTTAACAATTTTGGCTTTTATGTTAATTTATAGATATGATATCTGGAAAGAAACAATGGTGGAACAAAAGGTAACTTACACGCTTGAAATCAACGGTAAGTTTATTATTATTGAAAATGTTCCTGCTAGAGTGTGTGTGGAAACGGGAGATCATTTTTTTTCACCTGAAACTGTGGAAGAGTTGCAAAAGATGATTTTGGAAGAGAGAAAGCCTATTAGGGTGATTGAAACACCTGTTTTTGAGTTTGCTTAGCACTTGGTTTAAATTGAGTTAAAGCTGATTGGAATTAACGCTTAATGTGTAAGTGCCTTTGCTTGTGCGATCGCCTCCTTTAACAACTATTTTATAAGTGCCGTTACTAGGCAATTTAACGGTGAGTTGAGACTCTCGGAGATTCTGGGAGTTGCCTGTTTTTTCGGCAATATTTTTGCCGCTGGTGTCCAACAGTGCTATGTTGTGGTCGAATGCTCTGCTTTTGAGGTCGATCGTAATAGGTTGACCAGCCCGTCCTTGGAAGGCGTGTTCGCGGGATTCGCCTTCTTTTAAGGTTTCTCGGCGCTCTAGGAGGGAGAGAGAGAGGTGACTTTTGGGCGATCGACATTGCTCAAATCTAAGCGGTAATTTGTGGTTGTTGCACCAGGGCCATTTCCGTTTCTGACTGCGATGATAAAGGCTGTTTTGTTGTTGGGGTCTCGGACTATTTTGTCAATAAATTGGGATTGTATTTGTTTTGCTGTTAGAGGTTTAGGTTGGTTGAAGTTGGGTTTTGAGGTACAGAAAAGCACGCTTCCGTCTAGATAGCGGGCGGCGTATAACCAATAGTTTTGACCGTTAGTTGTAAATTCGTTTCTGCTAAAGATAGTGAATCTTTCAAGTTGCGCTAGTTGCTGGTTACGGTTACAATTTTTATCGATGTAGATTTCGTTAGCTGATGGCTGTCGTTGGGCGAAAACTGCTGGGACGATGGTGGTTACAATTGCTGAGATGAGGGCGAGGGTGAGGGGGAAGGGCGATCGGCTTTTCATAAATACTTGTTTCTCTTTATTGTTGTCAGGTATTGTACGCTGTACTTCCTATTCTATCTCTTTTTTTAATACTTTTCTAATTCCGCAGTGCGCTGTTTAGTCATGCGATCCAAACATTCATTGAGGAAACCTCGATAACCGGTACCGCCACGATTTTTATAAACTTCAAATTCACAGGTTTTATCTCTTAACTGAATCCACCCTAATTGTGCTTCGGAAAGTAGCGCTCGCTCTTCGCCACTCAATTGGGAAATCAGTTGTTTGTAAACCTCGTTCAGTCGTTTATCGGAGGCTTCGTAATTCAACCGAATACAAGCTCTGACTTGTGCATCCCCTTGGGGGCGATCGCAATTAATCTGTTGAGCAATGGGAAAGCTCGGAGATTGTGCAGAAACTGATGTTGTACCGAAAATTGCCAAAAGCGCGTGAAGCGAAGCTATCCCGTAGGGAATCGGCCAAAAGAGCGATCGACCTTTCCTCAACTCTATTTTCATGACTCGTCAACCCATTTATCTGATAATTCCTCTTAACACGAGACAGAGTTGATTTGATTAATTTAAGTATTTTTTTATATTTACTGAATAAAAACGCCTTTTTTTATCAGATTCCAAAAGTGTGCTTGAGTGCTGCATCTACTGCCACCATATCCGACACAATACCAATTTTGCGATCGATTTCAACTTATAGAAGCGTCACAAGATTGTCTGTCATAATTACCGAGTCAGCTAGCAATCCCGTTTGCTGCCCTTCCGGTGTTCCTAGGGAAACAAAAACCCGGCTTGGGTGTCCTGAACGGGCTAAGTTGCTAGTAATCATTGCCGTAATTGTTTGCCCTAAACCAGTCCCCAGATTATTAGCTTGAACTATCAAAGCTGGACGGCGTTTCGCAGTACGCAAATCCGAGCTGGGGAACAAAACCAAAACCACATCACCGCGACTATAAGGCATCGTAAGCATCCATCTCCGGTAGTTCCCAATCAGGAGCAAATCTACTCAACCGAACCCGTAAATCTGCTGCTTGTTCCTGGTTGATACCGCGAGATTGCAAGTTCACTAACCCTACTTTTGGCATAAAAGTAACAATAACTTGCGCTTCTTCTATGTCGGCAGGCATTTCCAATAACTCAATTTTGCCATTTCGGTATATCCCCTCTACTGACTGTAACATATTACTTCTCTGATAATTATCTATTTACATTTTAGCTGCGATCGCCAAACCCATCAAGTCTCCGATCAGCTTGGTGGATATTAGCACTTCTCAAAGGCCGCGCCAACTAAAGATAAAGCCACAATCGGAGCTGTCACCGCTCTTAAAATTCTACTCCCCAAAGAAACAGCTTCAAAACCCCATCCGATCGCCCTTTTCACCTCACCCTCAGTCCATCCACCCTCCGGGCCAATAGCTATGACAATCGATAATTCTCCCCCAGGGGGCGGGCACGGGGGCACCGCCCCTACAAAGGGGGGAGCGAAACTACCAATCAAACAATCCCACAAATGCCGATTGTCCCCGCGAGCCACACAAATAAATCGATATTTTTGACCGCAATCTTTCACAGCCACATCAAACGAAACCGGCTCTAAAATCGTCGGCACAAATTGACGTTCCGACTGTTCCGCCGCCTCCGCAGCAATTCTCCTCCACCGATCGACTTTCTGAGCACTTGGTTTGAGCAAAGTTCGATCGCTCGTTACCGGCACAATACTTGCCACACCCAACTCCGTCGCCTGCCTCACAACCTCGTCAAACCCGTTTCCCTTGGGCAATGCCGCCATCAAAGTCACTTCAACTGGTAGCTCCCTGTTCACAGCAATCTCCTCTGTTATCGAGGCAAATAACCCGGTTTCCTGGGCTTCTAGGACTGCTAACCACCAATGTCCTCGGCCGTCCATTGCAATAAATCGATCGCCCGCTTGCAAACGTAGCACTCGATTTAAATAATGCTGCTGTTCTCTAGTTAAGTCGATTTTGCGATCGCAAATTTGAGCGACAGTAATTGCTAATCTTTGTAATTGAGGCATTGAATTTGGGATTGTTCGTTTTCTATTAGAGATTTTTTTATTTAACCGCAGAGAACGCAGAGAACGCAGAGGAAGAGAGAATGAGAGGAGATAGGCAGGGGGGTTTCAACTCTTCAAAAAACAATAAAGGCAAAGCATCTACAACCGGAATTCTTTTACAAATTCACGTTTTTTCTGCAAATGCTCTGCCTTTATATTACTTTTGCCAGAAGTCTATTGAATAGAATCGAAAATCGGCTTATCCTTCCTCCTTAATCTTCTTTAAATAAGTGGAAATCGCTTCTGTAGCTAGCTGTGTAATCGGCTTGCCCTGACGGGCTGCTTCTTCTTTGAGCTCGTTGTAGATTTCATCGCGGACGCTAATCCGGCGGCGGACTTTGCCACCGCCAGCAGTGGCAGTCTCGTTTTCATCTTCGTTACTAGACGTAACTTTTAAATCATTAATCTCAGTTGTCATCGAGTCAGCAGATTGGTAGTTGGTTACAAATTGACGGATAGATTCTAACCCGACGCGATCGCAAAAATTGCCAAAACTCTCGCTCAGTTGCCGTTTTTGCTTGAAATAAACAAAAATCGGCTCCAGAAAAGCTTCAAAATCCTTGACGTGCAGCTTTTCCTCAATGGGTTTTGCCAGCCGCGTTTGATCGGGAGAACCGCCCAGCCAAATCTGGTAGGATTCCGGGGAACTCCCGACAAACCCCAATTCTGCCATATAAGGGCGGGCGCATCCATTTGGGCAACCAGTCATCCGCACCACCAAATGCTCGTCTGCCAAGCCCACTTTGGTTAAAAGTGCCCGAATCCGCTCTAAAATGCTCGGCATCACGCGCTCCGATTCGGTAATCGCCAGCCCGCAAGTCGGCATTGCTGGACAGGCCATCCCATAGCGCACTAAGGGGTCGATCGCAGTTTCCCGCTGAATGCCACATCGATCGAGTATTCCCTGAATTTCCTGTTTGATATCCGGCGAAATATCGTAAATCAGCACGTTTTGGTGCGGCGTCGCCAGTACCGGCAAGTTGTACTTCTGCACAATTTCCCGCAAAGCTGTTTTTAGCTGAAATGAACCTTCATCCTTGATCCGGCCATTGTCCACGGAAATGCCGACAAACAGTTTACCGTCTCCCTGGTCGTTCCAGCCCAAGAAATCAAAATACTTCCACTCAGGCAGGGGTTTAAACGCTTCTAGCGGCTTGCCAAAATATTCGGCTACTTTTTCGCGGAACCACTGTACACCTTTGTCGTTAATCAGGTACTTCAGCCGCGCGTGCCGTCTGTCTGTGCGATCGCCGTAATCTCTTTGGGTTGCTACAATTGCCTTGACCAAATCGTAAACATCATCCTTGGCTACATAGCAAATCTCATCAGCAACCCGCGCAAAAGTCTCTTCTTTGTTGTGAGTGCGGCCCAAACCGCCGCCAGCAAACACGTCAAAACCTTGCAATTCGCCAGCTTTATTGGTAATTACCACCAAGCTCAAATCCTGAGAGTACAAGTCAATTGAATTGTCTCCCGGCACGGTGACGGAACACTTGAACTTGCGCGGCATATAATGGCTGCCGTAAATCGGTTCTTCTTTGTCGTCAAATGTTGTGCCGTTGCGGTTGGACTGTCTGGCAGCTTTCACTGCGGGGTCTTCTTCCGCCGAAACAGCCTTTTCCCCATCCAACCAAATTTCATAATAAGCACCGGTTTGCGGTGTCAGTAAATCGGCGACATTGTTGGCGTATTGCAGCGCATACTGGTATTCTGGGCGATTTTTGTATGGTGCCGGAGGTGCCATGATGTTGCGGTTCAAGTCGCCGCAAGCTCCCAAGGTTGACCCCATATTTTTAATAATTGAGGAAAACACTGCTTTAAGATTTTTTTTCAACACGCCGTGCAGTTGGAAACCTTGGCGCGTTGTGACGCGGATCGTGTGGTTGCCGTATTCTTCAGATAGCTTGTCTAAGGCTAAGTATAATTGCGGCGGAGTGAACCCGCCGGGATTGCGGGTGCGGAGCATGAACTGATAGTCTTTTTCTTGTCCTTTAACTCGATTGTCGCGGTTGTCTTGCTGGTACGAGCCGTGAAATTTGAGAATCTGAATCCCTTCTTCGGTGAAGTGGGTTGTTTCTTGTAACAGTTCAGTCGCAACGGGTTCTCGTAAATAGTTGCTCCGTTCTTTGAGACCTTCTGATTTAGAGGGCTTGCGCGCAACTGGGGTTGAAGTGGAAGATGTGATCATGGGAATGTATAGTGCCAGTTATAATTAGATACAGCCGATCGAATATTTCTTGACAATTTGACACTTGACAAATTTGCACTTGACAAATCTCCTCAGAAATGCTGTGTCGGATCTGTTGACAACTCGGTTAACAACTAAGTTAACAAGTAAGTTAATAACGGTAATCCGCTAGGAATTCTGATGGTGCTTAATTGTAACACGATCGAGCCGGGCCTGAAAAATTGTAATTAAGAGCTAGTCCCTAGGTAGCGAATAAATAGACAAAATAGTACACTTGTAGACAAATATGCGGTGTACCATTTTGTTTAAGCTCGCGCGTTTTCGCAAAAAAGCTGGGATTGTCAGTAAAAACAC
>NZ_JAUBUJ010000005.1:95130-155296 GCF_036705405.1 Microcoleus sp. B13-B6 | reverse complement strand
TTAAATAATGCGGCCCAAGAGGGACAATTTACCCGCGATCCTTATATTGCAGCCACTCAACCGAAGTCTATTCTTTGCACTCCTCTGCTGCACCAAGGTAAGCTGACAGGCATTCTTTATTTGGAAAATAACCTGACTGAAGGGGCTTTTACTACCGATCGCCTAGAATTGTTAAAACTGTTATCTGCCCAAATTGCTATTTCCATTGAGAATGCTCAACTTTACAAAAATTTACAGGAGTTTAATCAAAACTTAGAGCAATTAGTGAGCGATCGGACTCAACAATTATCGAACACCCTAGAGGCTTTAAAAGCCACCCAAACTCAGCTAGTCGAATCTGAAAAAATGGCATCTCTGGGAGGATTAGTTGCTGGTGTTGCCCATGAAATTAATACTCCCATCGGAGTGGGTGTCACGGTTGCTTCAGCTTTGGCAGAAAATACCACAGAATTTGCCTCTCTTTATAAAAGTGGCAAAATGAAGCGATCGGATTTAGAAGAATTTGTCGATATTGCTACCCAAAGCAGTAAGGCACTTCTAATTAACCTAGAGCGCGCGGCAGCATTGATTCAAAGCTTTAAGCAAGTAGCAGTAGATCGCTCTAGCGAAGAACGGCGTACTTTCCAGATCAGACCTTATCTTGATGAAATTTTATTACAATTAAAACCAAAGTTGAAAAATAGCCCACATTCGCTTAAAATTAAGGGAGATAGCAAAATTGCTATAGATTCTTATCCAGGAGCCTTGTCCCAAGTTGTGACAAACTTGCTAATCAATTCTCTGATTCATGCCTACGAACCAGGGATTTCTGGGGAACTAATCTTTGCTTGGGAGCAAGAAGGCAATCGGCTAAGGTTTGAATACGCCGATGAAGGTAAAGGTATTCCCCCAGAAAACTTAAGTAAAATTTTTGATCCATTCTTTACCACTAAGCGTGGTCAAGGTGGCAGTGGGTTAGGGTTACATATTGTTTACAATTTAGTCACCCAAAAACTAAAAGGTGAAATTGAATGTCTAAGTGAGGTGGGAAGAGGAACCAAGTTTATTATTAAATTACCGATGCAACTTGATTCACCAATGTAGAGTTACAATTCCGATTTCCTGGCCAAGATAACTAAGTAAGTTCACCTCATTAAAAGTAAAATAAGGATGACTGAAAAGGTTGCTGTCTAACTCTTCTCCCTTCTGCCTTTTGCTTAACAGGTTTTCTAACTTCAAACCTACACATTAGTAAAAAATAAAGGTGTACAGCAATGAAAAGTGATTTTGACGATTTCTTAACTCCACCATCTCCAGAAACAGTATACTTTGCCGAAGTAATGGACTCGGATGACGAGATATTATTTGCAGATGAAACCACAGAAGAAAAACTGAGTGAAAGCTGGAAAATTTTAGTTGTAGATGATGAGGCTCAAGTTCACACCGCTACCGAAATTTCACTAAGGAAGTTTGTCTTTGAAAATAAATCTTTAACCTTCATTAATGCTTACTCCGCTCGTGAAGCTAAACAGCTAATCCAAGAAAATCCTGATGTTGCCATCATCTTACTTGATGTAATTATGGAAACAGATGATGCTGGCTTAAACTTTGTTAAATATGTCCGAGAAGTTTTAGGCAATCATTTAGTGCGAATTATTTTACGCACGGGTCAACCCGGACAAGTACCTGAAAAAAGCATTATTATCAATTACGATATTAATGACTATAAAACTAAAACTGAATTAACGACATCAAAGCTATACACTACGATTCTAACAGCTTTGAGAAGTTTTTCTCTGAGTCAGAGTTTGCAGGCTGAAATAGAGCGACGCGAACAAGTAGAGAAAGCACTCCGTCTCAGTGAAGAAAAAGAGCACCAAAAATCTGTTGCCTTAGATCATTTTGTCAAAGAACTCCAAGAAACACAACTCCAGCTAGTTCAAAGTGAAAAAATGTCTAGTCTCGGTCAATTAGTTGCAGGTGTGGCTCATGAAATTAACAATCCGGTTAACTTTATTTACGGCAATCTCTCCCACGCCAACGACTATATTAAAGAACTCATTAATATGGTGAATCTTTACCAAAGGTATTACCCGCAACCCGAAGCAGAAATTATCCATGAAATAGAAGATGGAGAGTTGCCATTTATCATAGATGATTTACCAAAATTGCTTTCTTCCATGCAGTTAGGGATCGAACGCATTCGCAATATTGTTCACTCTCTACGCAATTTTTCTCGGTTGGATGAAACTGAAATTAAATCAGTCGATATCCACGAAGGCATTAATAGCACTTTGATGATCTTACAGCACCGACTAAAGGCTAAGTCCGATCGCCCTGCTATTAATGTGATAAAAGACTATGGTGCATTGCCGCTGGTGAACTGTTATGCCGGTCAGCTCAATCAGGTGTTTATGAACCTTTTAGCGAATGCTATAGATGCTTTAGAAGAGCGGCTAAGTAGAGAAAGAGGAGATGGTGCAGTTTTTCACCCCCAGATTTTGATTCGGACTGAAGTTGTACCAGGCAATTCCCATGACAACATTAGCTCGGATTCCCGCATCCTGATAACAATTGCTGATAATGGTTTGGGCATGACAGAAACAGTTCGTGCTAAACTTTTCACTCCCTTTTTTACTACTAAACCCATAGGAAAAGGTACAGGCATGGGATTGTCAATCAGCCGAAAAATTCTAATAGAAAAGCACTGTGGTCAATTGGAGTGTATTTCTAAGCCAGAGCAGGGAACGCAGTTTATTATTGAGCTGCCGACTATCTGTAAATGCACTAACATCGCCGCCCTAGCGAATGCCTAGAAAACTCATCGGGCTGAATTGATCGTATACCGTTTTTCAGTTGCATGAGAATAGGGTAATTGCTAATTGGTAATTGCTCATTAATCAAAATTATGACTGAATTTTTCCCCGCAGCAAGTCCCCCCCTTCTGGGGTCGGGATAGCCACTGCGGCTTTAGCCACATTCTTCTAACTTAGAGCAGATTACAGGTTTATGAAGTAAACCCCTGATGGCTCAATCCCCGTAGGGGAATGGCATTGCCGTGTCTAAAGCTGCACTTCATAAAGCTGGGATACGCTGTAATTGTATTGGTTTTCAATATATAGCCTTTCTCAGTAACATGAGGTGCTCACGCGGGCATAGGGCATAGGGCATAGGGCATAGGGCATAGGACAAAGCCCCCATACCTCACAACGCTTGAGAACCGCTATATTTTTTAACAATATGTTCGCAGACGTTACCAACTGTGTCGTAAAAATACAGCATAAGCTGTTCTGCCTTTAAATTGTATGTCAAAAAAATTTAAAGTCTTGTGGGGAGTAGGGGTTGGGCGTCCCGCCCGCCCTGAATATACAGTTTAAATGCGCGACAGCTTATTCCATATACAGCGTATTCTAGGTTTATGAAGTGCACCCCAGAAACCGGGTTTCTTTACAGTTCTCGTATCATTACTGATTCTGTTGCTCGAAACCCGGTTTCTCGCGATCTACATCTACATGGAATATGCTGTATCACAATAGTTGAGGGCGAAAATACAAGGTTAAGACATTATTTAGCTCGTGTGAAACCAAAAAATATTTGTTATTCTCACTCAGGCAACTTGTTGCTAAGACATTCCCTTCGATTTTTAATTCACTATCTAAAATCTGCCGCTCTTTCAATTCCATATCAAAATCAAAGAAATTATTTGGCTCCTATGCGATCGCCCGCGTTGCTTAGTGATACCCTAATTGAGCAACGGCTTTTTTTGTAAAATCATCTGCTCAAGGTTCTTCCCTCAGATGCAAATGTCGCCCTATTTCTTGATGACATACGTGCCAAAAATACAGTGTTAAATTCAGAAGGGCTAATAATTTAGTGCCATCTTCTAACATCGCGTGTACTCCTAGACTTTGAGACTCCAAACGATCCTCAAAGCGTGAGATAGCAAACAAGAGGAATGCTGCGACTAATGGCAGGTAAGGAGTGGTTTTGATGTATCGCCAAAACTTAACTCCGTAAAGGAAAACAGCACTACCATAACATAAATTAATTAATTTGCTAGATATTCCCAATCGAGAAAGAATCAAAGTCATCCGAAACCTGTCATCCAGGAAAAAGACTCCGAGTAGTAAAGCACTAAAAAATAAGAAGATCGCCGATCGACTCCGCGGGTCTTTTTGGCGCACCACTCCGAAAGTAAATGCACAAATTGCGACTGGGATGCACCATA
This sequence comes from Microcoleus sp. B13-B6, assembly GCF_036705405.1. NCBI lineage: Bacteria > Bacillati > Cyanobacteriota > Cyanophyceae > Oscillatoriales > Microcoleaceae > Microcoleus > Microcoleus sp. B13-B6. The sequence continues at coordinate 151,089 of NZ_JAUBUJ010000005.1, read as the reverse complement.
GGACTTCGGAAACTCCGGTGAGAATGCCTTCGTAAGGGAACCAGAAATTAAAAGGATCGCTAAACAGGCGTTCAACTCCGTCTCCCTGGTTGTTGAGTTTTGCGTATACGCTCAGCCCGCCCAAAATCAGAACAGTCAGAATGTTAAAAGCAGCTAAAAACCGTACACGAAAAAAGTGTTTTTTGAAAACTTCTAAAGAATTTGAAAAATTGGGAATTTTATCGAAGAAAGGCAGATGCTTCATAAAAAATGTCTCCAAGCAATAGAGTTCGTTACTTATTCACGGGTAGCCAAACCACAAATGTAGTGCCGCTATCGGTTGGATATAAGTGAGTTTCCGCCGATGGCAGCCATTCAGGATTGACAGGGGAAAATACTTCTATTTCTCCTTGCATTTGGCGGACTAAATCGCGGGCGATCGCCAAACCCAATCCTGTGCCGGGAATTTCGGTCTGCGCTTTTTCTCCCCGGTAGTGCCGCTCAAATAAATGCTCTAAATCTTGGGGGGGAATGCCGGAACCTGTGTCGCTGACGGCAACTGCTATGGCTGGCAATTGGCTGTATCCTTCCCGATCGCCATCCGCTGCTTTGTACCTTACTTTAATATAAATTTGGCGACCTGCAGGGGTATATTTCAAAGCATTGTCAATTAAATTGCTCAAAACTTCGCGCAAAGCTCGATCGTTCGCGGAGACTGGTGGCAAATCCGCCTCGATGTCGGCTACCAATTTCAGATGCCTTTCGGATGCGATCGCCTCGGCGGAAGTTAACAGCGGTTTTAAGACTTCTGTAACAAAACAGGATTCCTGGACATTGGCCGCAGGTGACAGCGACAGGGGAGAATGCCGGATTGATTCCACATTGGACATTGCTTTTTCTGAAGTGCCCGATCGCAGTTTTAGATGTGCTTCGCCGGTGTCAACAGTTCGATCGAACTGGCTGAGCAACTCTTGCAGCCGATCGCTCTCTCGGACAATACTAAAAGCCACATTGCGGTTTTTGTCTTCGGGTACCAGCCGCCGTGCTAACAGCTTGCCAAAAGTTCGCAACGCTGTCAGCGGACTTTTGAACTGATGCAGCAAATTGTGCATCGTGTCGTAAACCTGAGCCTGGATTTGCCGACTCGTACCCAATTCCTGCTGCATCCACTGCGATCGCTGGTCTAAAATGCAGGCTAGGGCTAAGGTGCGAGCAATTTGTTGTATTTGAGCCTCCTCTCGCTCGTTCCAAGGCCTGTCTTGCCTACCGCTGACTAGAAGTCCCATTACAGCTCCCTCGTGTATCAGAGGCGTCACAATTTGCATCCGCTGCTGCCACACATTCTCCGGGCCTTGGCACTGATGGGAAGTGCGCTCCTTACCCGGAAGTCGATCGGGTGCGATCGCCCCTACCGTTGATTCTTCCACAGGCCGAACAGGCGGCGCCAGCAGTCGCGGTACCGGTTTCACTGTCGAGCTTTCGGAAGATTGCAACCTCAACCCCTGATTTTCTTCCGATTCGGCTGAGGTTTCTGGGTAAACGGAGATCGGCACCAACTTTGCTTCGCTGCCTTCTACGAGCTCTTGTGTCAGGTATACCGCGCTGAATTTCGCTCCCAAACTAACGGCGATGGCTACCTGCGAGCGGCAAAGTTTGACAAATTCTGAACTGGCTGGCATTAACATGAGCGCCACATCATTAAGATATCTAACGGAATTCTAAGTAAATTACAAATGATCGGCCACCGATTACTGATGAGAGACTTCTAGATTTCAGGTTTCTTCCCTTTGATAGAAGACAGCTATGTTGAAGGCATGGGGCTTTCATGAACCCAAATTGCCCCGCATCGCCGTCGGCGCAGCTTCCACCGATCGCCAAGCTTGGCTTTTGGCGGAACTTGCGGCCAACCATACCACAACCGCTACACTTTTGTCGATCGGCACGAATGTTAAGATTATGTCGATATATTAAAAACAGTTGATTTTTTGAGCTAGAACGGATATACTGGCCTCGGATTTGGTAGCTATCATTACAACCTGTCTGCTCATACTGTCTGCTCACAGAGGAGGTAAAGAAATTGGCCAGGAGACGCAAACGCAAGAGTCGCCGCCGACAAGAAGGACGCAGAATTTTAGAGTGTGTGCCTCAATATAGCATCGAGAGCGGCGAAGATAAACCCGTAACAGCGGCTCGCAAGTTCATCCATGCAGAAGGCATTGCTCCCCCAGCTTTGCTGTTAGTCAAGCGTAACGAGCATACCACTGACAGATACTTCTGGGCTGAAAAAGGTTTATTTGGAGCCCAATACGTAGAAGAAAACCATTTCTTGTTTCCCAGCTTAAAGGTGATGTTGGAAGCTACCACAGAAAAAATTCCTGTGGTGTCAGCCAGCCGCGCATAGCTCAAAATGTTTAGCTCAAAACATTGACAGCAATGTTTTTCTAAGTCTTTTAACAAAAGCGCGAGAGTTCTCATTGTCTGGAGAGTGCCAACTGAAATTTCTGCGAAAAGTCCTTAGAAATTAGGGTATAAGGAGCCATCGCAACAGGCGTTATCGCACCCCAAGGGCGATCGCCACAATTGGCACTTTCACGATAATGGTTTTTTTTGATTGTTTTGTCGATCAAATTGGTCGATCGAACAAGTGGATCAAAAAAACAGCCACGGGTTTATCAACTAGAAAGCCGCTCTTGAGTTATGGGTTTGTCAGCTAGAAGTCTAACTACGGCATCTAGCATATCAAAAAAAGTTCCGCGTCAAACTTTTAATCGATCGGCTTCAAATCTAAAGCTTTTTGCATGGCTGCGAGTTCATCGCGGTGAGCTCTGACAGTAACAAAGCTCTTGGTTGGGCTTCCCGACTCAGCAACTGATTCGAGTTTGAGCGAGACTTGCTCAGAGCGTCCAGCTTTTTTCCAATAAAATACCCCCGCCAGCGGGGACAGCAGTACCAAAGCTAGGAAAATTTGACCTTGTTGGGGAACTAGCATTCCCAAAACCAGTCCCAAGCACAGAGCGCCGCCTGCACTCAGCAGAGTTAGAAAAATAGCTAGAAACCAACTCGGCCTGACAAAACCCTCAAACGTGACTTTATAGTTGGGGGCATCGACGGCTGCAACTCGGTAAGCTCTCTGGGCAAAATACTGTTGTAAGTCGGTTAACAGTGACTCTTGGGCGCTCTCGGAAGCCAGCTTGACTTGTTCGATTCGATCTTTGACTGAAGCCTTGATGAAGAAAAACAAGCCAACAGCCAGCAGTAGCGTTAGCACAAAGGTAGAAGGAAGAACAGCAGTATCCATCGGTAGAAGTTTGTGTAATTTAAATGATCTACTATTACTTTACAGAACTTTACATACGAAAGCGATCGAGGACTTACGCAGACACTTTGTTATCAAAATTCGCAGAAAGCTTCTTCTGCAAGGCGTTTTGCTCTCCATCACCCAATTCCCCTATCTCCCCATCATCCCTAATTCTCAAGTGACCGTGCGTAAGTCCTGACGTTGTGTAGCTGCTTTAATCGGTGTGCGGCGGGCGATCGAGCAAAGCGAAGGCAATCAGGCAAATCGCTTTGCAAGTAGCGCCAGCATCTCCAGGGTTTAGGCATCCGATTCCAACTCGGCTAACCCGTCTGACCAGTTTCTAAGGCGCGGGAACGACGCTCGGACGCGCCGTTTCCCTGACCAATGTACTCATGCCAGAGACGAGCGAGGTCTTGAGCTTGGTGCCGCCACTCAGGGAGGATTTGATACATCCGACGGGGGCGGCCACGTCCTTCTACTTTTTTCCAGTAACCGGTGATTACGGCTTCATCTTCGAGGAATTTCAGAGCGCTGTAGAGAACGGTATCAGAAAGTCGGTAGATGGGGAATTCCCTCTCTAGTTGGCCAATTAGTTCTGTACCGTAGGAATCTCCGCGCAATAACACGGAAAGAATGTAACACACAGCTAATTCCTTGTTTAGATAAACAGGAGGGGGGTCTTGAAAAAATTGATAGATATGTTCAAACTTCATCTGTCTTGTCCGCTGGAAACTCTCGTGATACCGTCAGGTTAACGGGAGAGGAAAGCGGGGCGGGGTGTGCCGCTTCCTAATGATTAAGTGGGACACCGGGGAAACAGAGGTGCAGTATTTCCCCAGTGAATGTTGATAGCCCCAAACGCTTGTCCTGCACTTCGGTAATGTTTGCCTGCGGCTTGGTTGAGCAGCGCGGGCGTAACTAGCGCAATTTTTTTCCTCTTCCAATGTATCGCAACGACTATTGTCAAGTGTGCGATCGCCTGCAAGAGTTGGCAGTTACTTGGGGAATTAGTGTGTTAACTGAATTTGCCGTTGGTGTTTGCGTTCAAGCGCAGGCTTTAAACCGAACTCAGGCCTAACATAGCCCGCAGTGTAAAAGTTAGAAAGACAAAAGTCGCTACAATCGAACTAATCAGGGCGATCGCAGTTGCCGGTCGATCGAGCAGGGGCTTGAGTCGCTCGAACAGGAAAAAGAAAATTCCCAGACATATCGTAATGAAAAAGCGCGGGTAGCGAGAGACGTTATTAATAAAATCTTGCATGAGCTTGGTGGGGTAAAGTGTTACAGCACAATCTTTGACTGGTAACACTTGTGAGCGAGTTAGACAATTTTGGCACAGCCGGAGCTAAATCTGCCGATCGGGCGCTCGGGCATTTTTGCCTAGGCTTAGCTGACATATATAATTCTAACGAAAACTTTTCGCCGATCGCTCCGGCACTGTCTGTTTAATGCCACGCGACCTCCGGTAAGAACTTCAGAAGTATTTCTATTGAGTTCTAGTTGTGATAAATATTAGAGGGCCGTTATTTCTAGATAAATGTCTGCTGCCGCACCTTCTTTCGTCTTGCCACGTCCCTTTCTGAAATGGGCAGGAGGCAAAACTCGGTTGATTGGACAATATCAACCTTATTTTCCTGAAAAGTTCACAACTTACTACGAGCCTTTTTTGGGCGGCGGAGCTGTATTTTTTTACTTAGCACAGCAGCACCCTGGTTTGCAAGCTGTTTTAACAGATATTAATCCTGAGTTGATTAATGCTTATCGCTGTGTCAGGGATAAAGTTGAGGAGCTAATTGAGCTTTTGTTCGATCACCAGTCAGAACACAGCAAGGACAATAAAGATTATTATTACTCGGTGCGATCGCGCTCCTACACAACAGATACAGAAAAAGCAGCACGCCTGATTTACCTAAATAAAACTTGTTACAACGGCCTCTACAGAGAAAACTCAAAAGGTGAATTTAATGTTCCCATAGGTCGATACAAAAATCCTAACATTTGTCAAGCCGATTTACTGCGATCGGTCTCATCTTTACTCGCGCCCGCTCAAATTGAAGTCAGAAAATTCGATGAAATTTTGGATTTTGCTACCAGCCGCGAAGACTTTGTTTATTTTGACCCGCCTTATTATCCAATCAGTGCCACCAGTAACTTCACCACTTACAGCCGGGATAATTTCAAAGAATCGGAACAGCTTAAACTGAGAGATATTTTTGCCCAACTTGCAGAACGGGGCGTGAAAGTTATGCTGTCTAATTCCAACTGCGATTTTATCGAAAAAATCTACCGCGATACTCAAGCTTTCCCAAATAAATCTCTGCCAAAACTCATTGAAATCTCAGCATCTAGGGGAATTAATTCTAATAGTTTGAAGCGCGGGAAAATCAAGGAATTATTAATACGTTCATTTTAAATATTATTTAAGCCAAGTCTATAATTAAGGAATGAGAATTAAATAACTTACAATGCGTGATGGTTCTTGTGGGATGGGCGTCCCGCCCGTCCAGAAAGGGCGGGCTATAAGCCCAACCCTACTCCCCACTTTCAAGAGTGTAAATTATTTAATTCGCGATCCTAAGCATATTTTGTAGGAGCAATACCTAGTTTCGCCAGACGCGGCAAAGTTGCGTAATTTCTGTTACAGATATTTGTTAGCCCAGGTAATAAAACCTTCTAGCTTGTGAACTGCCAACAGATTTTGATTGTCAGGAATTTGTTTTTTAAACCAGTCGATCGAACCTTGTCTCATACCATCACCGCCCACTATAACAATAGTAGGAACCCGATAGCAATTTTTTATATTTAAATTGAGGTAAGGATACTTCTCGTCTACTGAACCTTTGTCTTCTTGCCACTTGCACTCAACAATTAGACCCAGAGGAAATAAACCGCAACCAACAATATAAAAATCGACATTTATTTCAGTTTCATAGATACTAGACCCGATATAAACCTGTTTAGCATATCGCTTGGGATTTTCAGTAGAGATTAAGAGCCAATCTCGCTTGCGCTTTTTCGGCAACTGGGGGCATATTTCGAGATATCCGTGGCCTCTCAACGTACCTTCTACAGTTGTTTCTAAAACAAAACCAGTTTTATTGGCTCTAAAACCCCTATTCATTTTGTTTCCTCCTGAATATAATTTGAATTAAGCCGATCGCACTTGAATCACCCCTCTATCAAAAACCCGTTTGTCAGTACCGATAGAACTGACAAACATCCGGTCTTCATAGACATCAAACGTCGCAAAACTTAGGCGGCTAGCAGAATACTCCGTCCACTCAGAACGCCCCACCGGACGAGTGCCCGCGCCGGCCCCACAAATTAAATAAGTCGTACCGTTAATCGAGCGAGTGCGTTCGTAACTGTGCTCGTGTCCGTTGATATAAAGCTGCACGCCGTACTTTTGAAACAAAGGTGTCAAAGTCTTAATAAGAGATTGATCCGATCCGTAGACGCCAGAGGAATAAATCGGGTGGTGGCCGAACACAACTTTCCAAGGTGCGGTGCTCTGACTCAACTCTTTTTCCAGCCAAACAAGCTGATTTTTCCAATCCGCATTGTGATTGGTATCTAAAGCAAAAAACTGTACCGGATCGCGCCGAAAAGTATAGTAGCGACCTTGCATATTAAAACCCGCATATTTAACTTGCGGATCGCCGTTAGCAGTGCGGATATCGTGATTTCCCAGACAAGCATAAAATTTTACACCTTGCTGTAATAAGGGCTGATAAGGTCGCTCGAAAACAGCATTAATTTTTTCAATTTCGCCGTTATTGTAGATATTGTCGCCGGCGAGAACAGTAACATTAAAAGGGTTTTCCCGGTGATATTGCGCCATCGCCTCAGCGACAGCATACTGACCTTCTGCGCCGGTACCGGTGTCGGCTACCGAAATAAAGCGTAAAATAGGCGGTGAGGCCGGCAAAGGGACGATCGCCCTTTCTGCCTCAACGTTAGAAGGGACAGCAGCGTTGGCATCTGTACCCCAGGCACTCCGAAGCTGAAACATTTTCCAGACTCCGGCAAAACCTAAGCTGCTGAGACTGCCTAAAATTAGAAAGTGACGGCGTTTGATGCTCATTTTGATTCAGTTACAACTAATGAAATGATAAATTAAGGTTGAGATGGCTCAACTAAAAATTTATCGCTTTTAGATATATTTGCAACGCCCCAAGGCAGAGAAAATGTCAGAAGAACAACTAAACCAGTCAACTCCAGAACCCTCTCAATCTCCCACACCGGAGGTTGATTCGGCTGCAAAGTCTGCCCCCACTGGCAGCAAAACTCAAAATGCCAGCAGCGCGGTTCCCAAAAATCAGAGAATCAAAACTTTGATTGCATCGATTGGGAATTTGGGAAAAAAAGGGAAAAAATTAGCAGCCGAACCCCCCTTGCAGGCCCAAAAGCCGATCGCGCCCACCGCTTCAGACTCAGCAACAGTAACTCCTGCGGCTGTTGCTGCGGAAGTTAACAGCGTGCCACCAAAAGTTGCTGTAAAAGTTGATAAAAAGCCTGTATCCCAACGCAGGGAAGGGAGCTTTTTACAGAACGTCGGTATACTTTGGCAAAGTATTGTGCGCCTAGTGCGATCGCTACTGCCACCATCTACGAACCAGAAGCTGTCCGATCCAATTTTAAACGCCGCCATAGCAGCAATTCTAATCGTTGCAGTCGGTTTAACTCTCAACAGTTTCTCCCCAAAACCGCCGGAGAAAGTAGCAAAAGTGCCTTTGCCAGCAGCGCAGCAGTCGCCGCAAACTTTTGATGATTTTCTGGCATCGGGAACGCCGAAATCCCCAGAGGCGATCGTACCGTCTGGGCAAATCTCTGCTAAATTCAAAAGCAAGTTGCCCGATTTAGTGACGCCGGAAAAACCGCAACCAGTAGAAATTATCCCACCGCCACCGCTGACGCCCGAACAGTCTCTGATTGCTGCGATTCAAAATCAAGTTACTGACATTAAGAATCGACTGGGAGGCGGCTTAGTTGAGTCTGTTCAAGCTAATTTTGCCAGCAGCATTTTGACAGTAAAAGTCGCTGAAGATTGGTACAAACTCAGCGAACTTGAGCAAAATCAACTAGCAACGAAGATGTGGAAGGAGGCTAACTCACTCGATTTCAGCAAGTTAGAAATTGCGAATATGGAAGGCAAGTTAATAGCTAGAAGTCCGGTTGTTGGTTCGGAAATGATTATTTTAGAGAGAGGGATTAATTAGAATTTAAAGAGTCTGTATCTGTACACCATCTTACCAGCCTTAAAGTCCAGGACGCATAACATAATTATGTAGCGTGATGCCTGCGTACCTTACGGCTGTTGATGTTTTTGAGGAATATCGAACTTTTCCCAACTCCTACAGAATGCTGGCATTAAATTAATTAAGTTTGAGGAAAATTGAAAAATGACAATTTTAACTCAAGCCGAACAATTAGAAATTCAATATCCCAGCAGCGACGGAGAGCGGATGGCTGAAAGCGACATCACGCGCGATTACATGACTTACAGCGTTGAAGCTGTTGGGAGCATCTCATATTTGTATTTGTAAAAATACTTCTTCTGGCTCCTTCCTTCTTCTGGCTCCTTCCTTGTTCCTCTTTCCTTGTTCCTCTTTCCTTCTGCCTCCTGCCTCCTGCCTCCTGCCTCAAAACTCCAATTTCTAGCGGAGGGCTGCAAAGGTGAGATGCTCCCAAGCTGTCAAGCTTTACTTTCAAGAACGTTCTGATGTTTACGTGTCAGCTAATTCTTTCATTTATTATGAACAAGGGAACAACAGGGAGCATTTCATTTTTGCAAAAAGCATTTTTTTTTACAGTGCGAACTATTGAATATCTCGCACTATAAAAGCCAAAGAGAGATGCTCCCGTTGTTCCGTAATTTCCAGTCAGTAAATTTAAGTAGGCTTGAAATGCGAGCCTACAACAATCTAAGTATTTTGGCTGAGTAACGTACATTACTTTGATAAAGAATCTGTAAAAATTTAACAATTCAATCACAATTTATCAGTCAAACAAACTAACTAGCGCAGCAACCTTCACATATGCTCTGCTATTAAGTTGTTGCGGACACTGCCAGTTTTCCAGTACCCGACGGAAAATATCAGTAATTTCCGTGATTGACTTGCTGCCGAAAATACGGGAACATTATTCTTAATAAAAGCTTGGCAGCTCACTAAAAATCACGCACTAAAAACTTGATTAAGTCCGAATCCACACATTCTTCTTGAATGAAGGGTGAAGCGCATCAATTAGTTAGTTTGAAACTATCACAAGCAAACAGCTCACTCGCATCTACGGAAATTAAACATGAAACTTGTTAAAGATTCACCTTTTAACTCTCAAGATCCGTTTCAGAATTTCCTCGCCCCAGAATTCGAGATTGATACCAAAAACTTACTCAATAGTCAAGCTTACGCCAGCAACATCTCAGAACAAACACTCCCTCCACTTCGGGCCGCTGACAACAATAGCGCTGAAGTTGCCAGCTTTTCCAACTCCCTCAGTTTGAGTCAGAGCTTCCCCAACACAGATTTTACCCCCCCCGCAAAAAATAGCGCACTGGATGCTCTGACTGGGGAAATTATAGGTGAAAGGGATCTCGACTCTTACGACAAAGATGCTTTAATCGGCGAAAGACGCGCATCCCAAGTCGCACCAACAGCTTCTAATCCCAAAGCACCTCCCATCATCCAAAGTGCCGAACTTAAGTTTACAGACAGCAACAATCAATCTTTTCCCAACAATCAACCCGTTCTCTTCATCACGGGTACTAATGTATTAGTAGATAACTTGAGCGACCCGTTAGGCAGCCGATTCAGCGACTTAACCGTTAAATTTATCGTAGGCAGACAAGCTTACGAAGGAACAGTTTTGACAGACAAAAGTCGCAAATTGGCAAACAATCAATTTGAAATCGCCGTTCAAGTTCCCAACACCTTACCGTTAGGTGAATCCCGCATCGTCATCAGCCGCAAGCAAAACGAAAAAGTTAGCCCAAATCCCTCAGAACCAGCCAAAGAAGTTAAATACGATAGCAGTCCTTACCGAATAGAAAACAATACAGAATACATCTTTGGCGCGCAGTGGACAACAGATAAAATCGCAATTATTAACGGTGCAAATCCCGAATCAGTCGTCACAGCTACTAATAGCAGCGACTTGTCGATTGCCAGCGTTTCTGTAGGCACGGATGGTATACTCGATCGACCGCGAGAACTAACTGTAACCAGTGACGGCAACCGTGCTTATGTAGCGATGGATCGTTCCGGGCGCATTGCTTTAGTCGATCCGATGACCAGGCAACAGGTAGACACTCAGCCGAATACCGCTGGTATTAACCCGATAAATTTGCCCAGCGGTGCAGAACCTCGATCCATAGTCATAGACCCCCGCGACCAATACGCTTACATCGCAGACGGAAAAATCGGCAGCAACTCCATCTACGTTCTCGATATCAACCCGTTTTCCTCAACCTATCACCAAGTCACCCAAACCATCCCAGTCGGTACAGCCCCGAACGGTTTGCGACAAATAGCCATTAGCAGCGACGGCAAAAAGCTGTTTGTTACCGCACCAAACGGCTCGAACAGCAAAATTTACGCTGTTAACATCGACCCCAAAGACCGACCCAGCGACCCCAGTCAGAACCCCAAAAAGTGGAATCAATTAATCGGAAGTATCACAGCCGATGAAGGAGTAGAAGGAATAGCAAGCACCGTCAATCCCTTAGCCATGACCTTTACGAACAGCGGCAAAGATAGCAACGGATTTGGGGTATTGGACATTACTAATAATGACCCGGTGAGTTTTGCTGCTACCACCCGATATGCAAGTTTAGGGCTGGGTTCCAGTTTTGATTACTTTGATGTGAATGAGGGAGTTTCGGTAACGGTTTTACCGGATGCTAGCTATGCGTTTGTTGTGGGTCGCAATGCGGACACGAAATTTTTCGGTCAGGAATTGCCCAGCGTGGATGGAGACCCGCGGGCCGGTAGCAATATCGGCATTATCAAAGACCCGCTGACCAATCCGCAATTAGTGGCGGGAACAAGACCAATTCCCGACGGATTTGCTACTGATTTAGCGCTTTCAGGTAATAGCAAGTACCTCTATGCTTCCTATCCCAATTTGAGCGGTGCTAATGGCAAGGTGTATGTCTTTGACACTGAAGAATTCGTGAAAACAGTGACCAACCCCGGTCAATTTCAAATTGATGCTAAAGGTCGGGGTGTCGGGCTGCCTTTGTTCGACAGCACTACCGCACGAACTGCTACGGTTGCTGACCTTTCCACAGTGCCCATTGATAATATTAACCCAGCGGTTAGTGTTGCTGCTGACTTCCAGATTCTGATTGATGCGAACAGCCAGTATACTTACGGCGTGCCGCCTGGTAGCAAGCGAGCTCCTGTTTCTGCGACTAACTCTCGCGGTTTGGCTGCGACACCGCTGGATTGGTTGGATTTAATTGGGCCAGGTGAGAATACAATAAATGACTTGACTCCGACTTTTGACTGGAACTTCAGCATTCCTGATTCCCAAATACGCGAAGTTAATTTGTTTGTAAGTACCTTCCCAGAAGGTGAGGGTCTGTTGCCTTGGGACCAAGTTGTCAATTTATCGGAAGTGCTGCCCAATTCCAACCTAACTCAAGAGGAAAAAAGACAATTTTTGAGTTCTCCGTGGCAAGAGTTTGATGACTTTAATCCCAACCGCATTCTAACAGCAACTTGGAAGCCTTCGGGTGGCTGGGTTTGGAATGGAGGTGACAGGTTTGGAGATAACAACAATTTTACCCTCGATCCAGACCGGACTCTTACAGCAGGTCAAACCTATTATTGGGCTGTCGAAGCAATAAACGCTGAGGGAGAGCGCAATCTTGATTTTGGGGAGTTTAATACACAACTAGAAAGCTCTCTTTCTCCGTTCAGAAGCGTCACTGTTCTCACTCACGGTTTTACACCTCCGATAGTTACAGAAGCAGTAATTCCCGCTAACTTTTTTGACATCGCAAACAACATCGCGGATGCAGGGGGTGGGGGTTTGATTATTCGCTACGATAAGGGTACAGGTTTCTGGGTTCCTGTGGATAAATATGGGGCTGTGATGCAAGACTTCCCCGCAGGTCAAAATCCAGAAACCACAACAAATTACCTCGAACAATTAGCTACTTACATATCTGACAATTACAGCGACAAATCTTTAGTGCTGCTGCCTGATTGGGCTCAAAACAATGAGTCAAGTGTTCCTGATTCTGGTTTTACAGAAGGTGCAGCAGATGCTTTCTACGCATCGTTAGTACAGCTAGACCAGGCTTTGGGAGGAAGTATTGGACAGCGCGACTCTCAAGGGAATCTGGTGAGTCTTTACGACAGCAAAGGCAATCTAATTCGCAACCAAGGAGACTTGTTGAGTTCCCCCATGCACTTTATTGGCTTCAGTCGGGGCACAGTTGTTAATAGTGAAATTGTGCAGCGCTTGCTGACAGCATTCCCCAATGCAGGCGGAACAAATCAATTCGGCCGTGATTTTCAAGTGACAACAATCGACCCCCACGACTTCGATCAGGAGAGTCTTTCGCTGGTGGGGATTGGAGGGTTTAGGAACTTCTACGAACCCAAGGTGCAGACTTGGGAAGGCATTACATTTGCCGATAATTACTACCAAACTACAGCCGATCCGAGTGGTTTGGGGTCGTTTACTCCGAACGGTCGAAATATTCCTGACCTTCTGCCACCAGAAGATACTAGCAATCAACCCGGACTTCAGTTTCCCAAAGATGCAAATGGCAATCTCCTCGGTGTCCCCGATGTAGTCGAATTTCTGGGAACTCGTTCTAGGGAAACGGACTATGCTGAGAGTCGGGCTGGCTTCAGCCGACAAACCGATGCTATTCCGGTAATTGGGGGTGGCTTAGGCGCTACTCACGGACGAGTTCTCAATTGGTATTCCGGCAGTGCGAATCTGGGTTTAACGGAGTCGCAACCCAGCTATGCGGTGGATTGGCTCAAAGATCCAGTTTACCGCCGCCGCAGCGATGGAGGTTACGAGGTGTTGTTCGATGCCGACTTCTACGATACCAATCCCAACCGCGTCAATCCTTGGTACACCCCAGATCATACAGCAGCAAACTTTGTCCAAGGTAGCGCTGAGGCTCCTTGGGAAGGAATTGGGACTGGATGGTTTTATTCTATAAATGGTGGCGGTGAACGTTTGCGGCCAGAAACGCAGCCGCGAGTGCCGCTAAGTTTTGACAATACTTACAGCACCAGAATGCGCGGCGATGCTAGTGTTCCGACTCTTTTTAATGGCAATTTTGATGCTGTTACCGATCCGTTTGGGGGGAATTTGAGCCAGGTTCGCAGAACTATTTCTAACGCGCTACCTGGGTGGTCATTCCACAACGGTCAACAAAATCCAAATATTGATTTGGTTCAAAATTTGGAGGACGTAAAGTCCATTAAAGGAAAAAGCGAAACAGACTATGCCTTTAAACTAGGAGCCAACGGAGTCAAAGAAATTGTTCACAATCGGTTTGTTGTTCCCGATTGGGGAAATTTACGCTTTGATGTTCATGCTCCTGTCAAAAAAGGAAACCTGAAGGTCACGTTGGAAACGACAACAGGTACAGAGATCGCAAAAACCACAATAGACCTGAAAAGCAATTTGCAAAAACTCCCTTTCAACCGCAACGAAAATGTCAATACCCCAGAAAAGCTCGATCTGGCTACTAATATCTACTTAGGTAATGCTAATAAGATTGGATTTGGTGGAGAAGGTTTTGAAACTTTCCAGCTTAACTTGCAAACTCCTGATGAAGTGACACAGCTTTACCGAGGGCAACCAGCTACTTTGAAGTTTGAATTAGAAGGAGGAGACCATGTTTTCATAGATAATGTCTTCTTTAAGAGCGACCACCTGAGATTGGGAAATCCAACTGAAGCAAGATGGGATATTAAAGCCCCGGAGCAAAATCCATATCAAACCAATTTGTTGCTTGAAAAACCTCAGTATTCCTCATCTTATAATGCCGTTACTGGGCTTCCTAACTGGGTAAGTTGGAAAGTTGACAGCTCTTGGAGAAATCGAGTTGAGGGAAGAACAAATACTCCATTCATAACCGATCCAGGCTTGCCTGGTAGTCCTCAAGTTCCGAGCTGGCCTAGAATTGATGGGATAATGTATACAGGAACGGGTTTGGATAGAGGTCATCTTATCCCTAACCAAGATAGAAACAGAAATGAGAAAGATGCTCAGGCTACCTACCTAAGCACAAACTTAATCCCGCAAGCGCTCGACAATAACCGACTTTTCCCCAATAACAGAGGTAGATTAGACCCAGATATTTCGCCTGCATGGTCTAGAATTGAATCAAAATTAGTTGAGCAGCTAATCTTTGATTACAACAAAAAACTTGATATTACTGCTGGTGTTTTTGATACTAAAGAACAGAATTGGTCTATCCAGCCAAAAACTAGAGCACCTGAATTACTTACGGAAGCGCCCAATCAAGGAAATACAGATCCTACAAATTTAGAAGCTAACGGAATTCGCATTCCTGGGTGGGCATGGAAAACAATCTTAGTTTCCAATCAATCAAGTTTTGGGGTACAAGATGTTCTTGGCAGTTACACATACATTACGCCCAATATACCAGAACCTTACACGGACTGGAACGGGCAACCAGCAGTCCCGAACCCACTTAATCAACTGTTAGGTGAAAACCGCGAGCCTATAACAAGTGCTGAACAATGGCGAAGACCTAATACATGGAAGATTTCTATCGATCAGCTTGAAAATCTTCTGAATACTCAGGGTTCTGACACGGTTTTTAACTTTTTGTCAAATCTTCCTGAAGATGTTCGCAATCGAATTAAACAACAGAGCGATTTCTCGTTTCCACCACCTCCCTAAGTCCGACTTGCTCAGGATTTACGCAGAACTATTATGAAATAGGTTGGGGAGATATCTAAATGTTCAAAACATTACAATTTTCTCAATGCTCTGCGTAAGTCCTGTTTTTTGAAACAGATGTAACTCCTACGACTAATTATTACAATTTAAAATTCACCCTCCCTAATCTCACCACGCCAGTGGTAAGTAGCACTCGTTGGACCCTGGATAAATTCTCCATCTGTCCAAGTAGTCTGGTAAAAGAATACATCTCCTTGGAGACCACCAGAAAGACAATTTTTAGCTCCCGAAAAGTTGCTTCCTATGAATTGAGAATAACTCATGTCAACTCCTGATAAATTAGCCTCTCTCAAATCGCAATAAAAAAAATAGACACCCAACCAATCTTCATCCCGACTAAATCGAGCATTTCTGAAATCAGAAAATATAGCCATTCCCAAGCCAACATTTTCCAAACAAGCACAACTAAAGTTGACATAGCTTAAGCGAGAACGACTCAGGTCAATATCACGCAAGTCAGCACCGCTCAAATCTACACGATGCAATATTTTATCCTGAAAAATTCGCTCGCCTTCGCCATAGCGCCGGAGCAATTCTTCAGCAGACAACGTTCTGTTTAAATCGTTTTGAATCCTGCCGTCAGGCATAGTCACTTGATGAAAAATAGTCTGCTCTGTTGTTTTAATATCCGTCAAATTGGCATCAGTCAAATTAGTGTCAATCAGCACAGCACCCGTCAAGTCGGTACCCGTCAAGTCGGCACCTGTTAAGTCGGCACCAGTCAAGTCAACATTAACCAATTTAGCATTCCTGAGATTGGCATTGCTCAATTTTGCCTTAATCAGTAAGGATTGATCCAGCCATACTCTTTCTAAGTTAGCATGGCTCAAGTTAGAATTAATTAAATTAGCCCCCCCCAAACTAGCGTCTTCCAGATTAGCACCGATCAAGTTGATATCAACCAGGAAAAACTCGGAGAGATGAAAATTATTCAGATCGAAACCCGAAAAATTTCTCTCTCCAGCTATATACCGTCTCCGTAATTCTTGCAGGTCGTAGATTCTCGTTGACTCTTTTTCGTCCACCACGGTTTTTTTTCATATAAAATATTAGTTAATTTTAGCAGAACTATTATGAAATAGGTAGGGACCTATCTAAATATTCAACACATTACAGTTCCTTTAACTATTCCTCATATCAAACCCGGAAAGATTAACCACAGTACCGAGGGAACAACCACGGGGGGTTTGCCCCTACTGAACTATGTGCATTTAACCGGATTTGATATCACCCTCCACCTGCTACCTTGATTTTATGGGCGGTTGAGGGGAACTTCTGTATAGATAAGTGCCACAGAAGCAAGAATCCGGTGTCTTTCCAGAGCCTATCAAGTGTCAACATCGGACTAATAGTTTACCTTATTATTGAGTAATGGAGAATTAAGAGAAGACGACCTATGAAAGGATCGCTATTTACTGAAATGAGTGCCTCTGAATTGCTCGAACGTTATGCTGCTGGGGAGCGAAACTTTGCTGGAATTCGTGTTAGTGCGTTCTCATATCTCCAAGGAGCAATCTTGAGCGATGCCAATTTTTCCGGGGCTGTTCTGCAGGGTTCGATGATTGGAACTGACTTCTCTCGAAGTTACCTGATTGGAGCCGAATTGGCTGAAGTCTCTCTGGAGAACGCCATCCTGCAACATACCCGCTTGGATGGAGCTACCCTGGCTCAATCGATCCTCGATCGAGCTGACTTGACTCATGCTTGTTTGGTACGTGCCGAGTTGGATGAAACCCTGGTGGAGAAGACCAACTTCTATCGCTCTAATTTGTTCGGTGCTTCCGGTGTAGACATCGAATACTGGCTGGAACAAGAATGTATTTTCTGCCACACTATTATGCCCGATGGCAGTGAGAGGAATGATGGGTGCCAACGTCTAGGTATTTGTGTCTATTAATTCACTTGGAGCCCCTGTTACAGCGGCTCGTGAACTTTCTTTATATTATTAAATCAACCAACGTAGGCGGGAAAACTTGCTAGGCCTACCAGGCTCTTGACTTTTAATAACATTGAACTAATCTTCATCTTCATTAATACTGCATTTACTAAAGAGCAATATTAGCCGACCGCCCTTTTACCGCCTTTTACCCCTTTGAAGACTTACAAGGAAGAAAACCTGGGACGACTGGCAGCGGAGTCAGCTTTACGATCGCTCGTAACTCAACTATTAAATTCTGGAATGAGTCTGGAACAGGTAGCGCAAATGATGAATTTATCGACCGTGGAAGTGAGACGATTGGTAGGGGAAAACTTTTGATCGATCGCACTTTTCCAAGATATCAAGGATAGTGCGATCGAAGTATGGGACAAACTGAGAACAGTCAACAGCCAAGAGTCAACTATTAACTAATGACTAGAGAGGCTTATTAGTAGGCTTAAAGCCCTGCTTTTGAAAATAGGTTCGGAATACCTCTTGAGCAATTGGTGCCGCCGATACAGAACCAAATCCGCCGCCTTCAACTATAACTGCGATCGCAACTTCGGGTTTGTCAGCGGGAGCAAAACCCACAAACATAGAATTGTCAGGATGACCGGGCATTTCCACCGTCCCAGTCTTACCAGCACTTAAAGGAATAGTACCATCATTCATGCGTTTGCCAGTACCTTTTTTCACCACGTCAATCAATCCCTGGCGAACAACATTCAAAGTTGCAGGCTTAATACCTGTGGGAACTTTTTTGGTAATAGGAGTGTTGGTTTGAGAAGCCAATAAATGCGGCTGAACTCGATAACCGCCATTAGCAACAGTGGACACCATCACAGCCAATTCTAAGGGAGTACAAAGTACCAAACCTTGACCGATCGACATTGTTACTGTATCGCCAACGTACCAATCTTCACCATACATTTTCTGTTTCTCTGCTGGTATCGGAACTTGACCGTGATTGGCGGATTCCAACCCCAAAAGGTCTAAATTAATAGTACCGCCAATGCCCATCGCTTTAGCCGCTTTTGCCATTTGTTCGGGGCCTGCAGCCATACCTACTTGATAGAAAAAGGTATTGCTGCTGTAGGCTAAAGCATCGCGGAAACCGATAACGCCGTAACCGCCGCTGTGTTCGTTAAAAGAAATTCCGCCGATCGTAATTGAAGAAGAAGTAGCCACAGTCGAGTCAGGAGAAAACTTGCCCGACTCCATCCCCGCTATAGCAGTGACAATTTTAAAAGTGCTACCGACTGGATAACCTTGAACGGCTCGATTTAAAAACGGTTTTTCTGGCCCTTGCAGTCGATCCCATTCTGTTTGAGTCACCTTGCGGGTGAAAATATTGGGGTCAAATGTCGGCCAACTAGCCATTGTTAAAAGAGCTCCGGTTTTTACGTCGATCGCGACAACTGCACCCAGGCGATCGCCCAAAGCTTTTTCTGCAGTTTTCTGCATATCTAAATCTAAAGTTAGCTGCACCGGTTTGCCGGGGATAGGGTCTTTGACACCTAAATCTTGGATTTCCTCGCCCTTAGCATTCACCTCGATTAAACGGTTTCCCCAAACGCCCTCTAAAGTTGAATTGGCTAATTTTTCAACTCCCATTTGACCCACGAGCATCCCCATCGGATATGCAGGATTAGCTTTTAATTGCTCTAAACTAGCTTCGCCGACGTATCCCAAAAGGTGAGCTGCTAATTGCTGGTTGGGATTGTCTCGGCTCGATTCTACGCGAATTTCCACTCCCCGCAAACTATTAGCTTGTTCTCCCAAAGCGACGAAAGTACCTACATCGATATCCTTACTAATTCGCACTGGCAGGGCCGATCTGTAGCCAGCGGCATCGATTTTTTTGACAATTTCGGCCGCGGGCAGTTTGACGATCGGGCCCAGTGTAGCGGCGATCTCTTGCCACTCCTTGGCCGATCGCTCTTTTGGCCACACATAGACCGATCGAGATACGCGGCTGGCCGCAAAAATTTTGCCGTTGCGGTCTAAAATTTGACCGCGAGTCGCTGGGACTGAAACAGGGCGAATGCGGTTATTTTCCGCCCGCTGTCGGTTGTAGGCTCCCTGTACCAGTTGCAATTCGGCTAGACGAAATATTGGTAGCGCCATCAAGGTAGTGACGAGCAGCATAAAAATCATAACTTGGAGCGATCGGCTGCGTTGCCGTGAAGCATTGTCCAAGCCATTTTTGTCGAATCGGACTTTAGAGTTAAAAGAAAAATCGCCAGCCATATTAATTAATCTGCTCTTTTTATTCAACTAACAGGTTGATACGGGCCCCATCCGGATGATTGGGCAGATGATTACAGGGATTATAACTTCTAACTCTTTAGTAACAGACATAAATTCTGTCGATTGGCAGACGAATCAGCCGGATTGTTTAATTAAGGTATATAAGATATATGTTAAATATCAGGTTTTTCTGACAATTCAACTGTTAAGGAGGTAGGGGCGCTGTGGAACCGATCGATTTTTTGATTGCTTGGCTGGTGACGGGCAGCAGCTTGCTGCTAATTTCTCAACTCCCGATCGGCGTAGAAATTGACAGCACACCGAAAGCAGTAATTTCCGCTGCGGTTTTGGGAATGTTGAATGTTTTAATTTTGCCAATTCTGAAAGCAGTTTTTTTCGTGCCGAACTTGCTGACGCTGGGATTGCTTTCCGGCGTGTTTGCTTTTGTAATGAACGTGATTGTTTTTGCCTCGGCTGCGAAGTTAGTTGAAGGATTTAGTTTGCGGATGGGCCTTTGGAGTGCGGTACTGGGGGCGATCGCCTTAGCTGTAGTTAGCAGCTTTATCAACGGCGCACTGATTTAGCAACTTCCCCGGATAAAGGGCGATTGAAATCGCCCGATATTTCCCACCCTTAGCTGGCGCGTTTCCTGTGCCTACAACCGATTTCTATCGCTGAATATTTCTTCTCCCTTCTTCCTTCAATCCGTTACATCCGTTACATCCGTCGAGCGAATCCGTTGCCGAACTTCCTTCAATCCGTTACATCCGTTAAACAATCCGTTGCCGAACTTCCTTCAATCCGTTACATCCGTTACATCCGTCGAGCGAATCCGTTGCCGAACTTACTTCCCCATCAGCGACTTATAGGCTGTCACCTTAAGATCGATCCCAGTAATATCTGTCCCCACAACAACAGCCACCGCTCCTAAATCCAAGGCTTTTTTAGCCATTTCCGGCCCCGATATCCCGCCTTCGCAGATAACGGGAACCTTAAGCTTTTCTACCATTTCCGCAACCAAATCAAATCCCGGCGGCGACAAATTTTCCGTCTGGGCAGTGTAGCCAAAAAGAGTAGTTGCTACAGTATCTGCACCAGCTTCGGCTGCCGCGATCGCAGCTTCTATTGTATCTACATCCGCCATCACTAATTTACCCAATTCGCTGTGAATTTGCGCGATTAATGTCTTTAAATCTTCGCCGCCAGCAGGACGGTTTCTCAGAGTAGCATCAACGGCGATAATATCGGCTCCAGAAGCGGCGATCGCCCGCGCGTCTTCAAACCGAGGAGTAATGTAAATCTCGCATCCCGGCAATTGCTGCTTCCAAATCCCAATTATGGGAGCGGATATCTGTTTTCGCACCGCTGCAATGTGAGCCGGAGTGTCAATCCGCACGCCCGATGCACCTCGATTGATGGCGGTTCGAGCCATTGCCGCAATTACGATCGGATCGTGCAGCGGCGAATCAGCAGGTGCTTGACAAGAAACAATTAATCCTGTAGGAATTTGACAATTAATCATGGGGAATTGCGGATGGGGAATTGGTAATTGGGAATTACAAATTATACCAGTTCAAAAAAAGAATGTAACTGTAGACCATATCCCAACCTATATCCAATGAGTCAATCGATTTTAGATTTTAGATTTTAGATTTTAGAGGCGACCCCACGGATAAATGCGGGGGCAATAAGTGATTTTCGATTTTCGGTTTTGGATTGATTCCACGGATAAATCACGTGGCGGGTACCACCTTTGAAATTAGTGGTCATTCCCCAATCTAAAATCTAAAATCTAAAATCTAAAATTGTATTACCCATTACCAATCCCAGCCATTAAAGAAATAATTTTGTCCAGCAATTGCTCAGGGTGAATCGGTTTAGCCAAACAATCGTTAGCTCCCGCCGTCACGAAAGATATCTGATCGGCGGGGATTTCATTAGCGCTTAAGGCCAGAATTTTGATATTTTCAGTAGCGGGTTTTTCGCGCAGTTGGTGAATTATTTCGCAGCCATTCATACCGGGCAAACGCATAGCGACGATCGCAGCATTGGGCTGCAAAAGTTCAATTTGTTCCACCGCCGCCGAACCTTCAATCATCCACACCACTTGCATTCCTGCGACTGTCAGGATATCGCAAATCAGCATGGCAGTTTCTTCATCTTCTTCGACGAGCACGAGGCTGCCCCGCAAGGAGGAAGAATGCAGCGGTAAAGATGAATTCGATTTTTCATATTTAAATTTTGTGGATTCATCTTTGCTTTGAGTTTGGATTGGTATAAAAACGGTAAAAGTAGAGCCGACATCAACTGTAGAGTTAACTTCGATCGCACCGCCGTGAAGCTCTACTAACTGTTTAGTTAAAGCCAATCCCAGACCGGTGCCGCCGTATTCGCGGCGGTAGGGAGAATCTAACTGCTGGAATTTTTGAAACAACAGCGATCGCTGATTTTCGGGAATTCCAATGCCGGTATCTTTGATTTGAAAAACAGCGGTGCTGCCAGCAGGTGCCGTACCGGGCTGCCGCACTGCAGGCGTTCGATTTTTATCTTCTGTCACCCAAACTCGCAGGATGACTTGCCCGCCTTCGGGAGTAAATTTAATCGCATTTCCTAAAAGATTGAAGAGAATTTGTCTCAAGCGGCGCGGGTCAGCGATGAAGCGATCGCACTCTTGTTTTATCCGCTGTTCTTGCAGCAGTTCCACGCCTTTAGCCGCAGCTTTTTCTTTGAGGGCGTGCAGGCTCTGAGAAGCTAATTTAGAAAGTGAAAATTCACTAATTTTTAATACTGCTTTTCCCGCTTCTACTTGCGATAAATCTAAAATATCGTTGATTAATTCTAATAAGTGGTCGCCGCTGTCTCGGATAGTTTGCAGGTACTGCCGCTGCTTTTGCACTGGCACTTCTTTACTGCCAACTTTGCCGTAAGACCACCGCAGCAGCGTGTCGGAAATGCCGATGACGCAAGTGAGAGGAGTCCGCAATTCGTGGCTCATAGCTGCCAAAAATTCGCTCTTGGCGAGGCTGGCAGACTGGGCGGCAACCAGTGCATCGCGCAGTTCTCGCGTGCGCTCTATTACGCGCTGTTCTGAGGTGCGCTTTTGCTGCTGGACTTGTGCATAAAGTTCGGCTTGGTAAATGGCGATCGCCAAATGTTCTGCTATTTGTCGCAAAAATGTTTTTTTGCTTTCTTCCCACTCCCAAAAAGTACACTGGTGGGCAATTAGCAGCCCCCACAAGTCGTCTTGAACTACGATCGGCACTAGCAACTTTGCCCGCACCTTCGCCCGTCGCATCAACTCTAAAAAACAAGGCTGTGAAGAGTAAGTTGTTTCCACATCCGCGACGCACAAAGCCAAACCTTTGCGATATTTCTCTCGGTCAATGACTCCCTGGGTAAAACACTGCGCGTCTTCAGTAAAATTCAGTACAGACGAGATAGCATCGTTGGCTAAAGCTTCGTAGGTAACGCGACCTAAATACAAGTAAGACGCGGAATTTTCTTGGATTTCGCCAGACCCCGAAACCGCCGCAGGTATTTCTTTAGCTAACTCGCCATTGTGCGGCGCTGGCACTTTTTCAAATTGATAAATTAACAGGCGATCGACCTCCAAAAACTCTCGCACTTGCTCGACTGCTTTTGACAAAATTACAGGCAATTCCAAACTCTGGCGGATTTGAGTTGTCACCTGATTCAAAAGTCGCTCTTGTTCAAGCTGTTGCTGCAAAGCATCTTCCACTGGCTGACAAAATGAAATGCAGGGACTGGCAATTTGTAATTGATTGACGGCTTCGGCAATCTGGCTTTGTAGTGTTTCGGGATCTATAACTTTGGGTGCGGATTTTCCCTCTATTTCTGTTTGGCTGTGTAGGGGCGGGCGATTATTTGGGCTGGCATTGGCAGCGAGAATATCCAGCAAATTTAGGGTGAATTCGCTTTGGAGAACTGCCGAGTTGGGCTGTATATTTTTAATTGCTTGTTTGAGGGCGGGAATGTCAATTTGCCACGAGGGTGCGGGCGTTATTTCTGCGAGTTTGTCGGCGAGGGGAGACAGGAAATTGGCGATCGCCCCGGGGTCGAAAGTCAACTGCACATTCAATTGCGAATGGAGATTTTTTTCGCTGTGCTTGTGTCCGTTGGTTGCGAACTCATCTAATAGATTGCCCCGCAGCAGGGCGCTAAAATGCTCTGATACTACTGCTGCAAACCTTTCCGACGAATTTTCCAGATTTTGATAATCAGCGGCATCGTCGGTGAGCCAAATCGCCCCTGGGATTTCAGCCATTTGCTGTAACAACTGGTAAGCAGCCTCAAAGGTTGCTAGTGGCAAAGTCCGATTTAAGGTTTTTGGTTTCAATCTAGATATTTTCCCGGTTGTTTTAAAGAACAAAATATGAATGCCTCTGTTGTGAGGAAGGAACCTGGGGCACAACAGGCGCGGCCGATCCAACAAGTTGAGATGACAGTAGTCAGAAAGTAGGTAATAGAAGGCCCCAGGATGAGAGAGCTAATTTCTCCCTATAGTTGTCCTGATACTTTTAATCCCGACAATCCCCGACAATCGGTGAAAATCTGAATATAGCACACTCATCAGACAGGTCCCAGAGTATGGTGGTATCCCACAAAGCTTTGAGAAAAATTCCCAGAGCGCCATTAAAATCACGGGGCATTTCATAACCACAGTTAGGACATCTAAAAGTTTTAGAGCTACCCAATTTTTTATGAATATGACCGCATTTCGTACAAGTTTTGGAAGTATATTCCTCAGTTACCCTAACCAATCTCGAACCGTAACGATTACAGAGATGTTCTAAAGTTTGGGAGAACTGATAGAATGCCCAAGTCATCATTGCTCTCGCCGACTTAGAATTGAGCTTGCGAGTACCTCTTGCCACCATCTGAGAAGTTTCAAAAGTAGGTAAGTAAATAACATCATAATTCCTAGCCAAGTGACTTGCTACTTGCTTGTGAATCTCAGAGCGTAGGTTTTTAATTTTTGTCCTCACCCTTTCCATAGCTTGTTTTAATCGATAGCGTAATCGAGAAAACTCGCTACCTTGAGAGCGACTAAGTTTTGATTGCATTTTGTCCAAATGTTGACACAACCTAGCAATCTTCCCAAAGTCGTGTTTGCCAAATTCAGTAAAAGAATTACCATCAAACCCGGTCAAAAAACAACGCAGTCCTGGATCGAGTGCGATGGTCTTGCCACCATTTTTAGACTCTGGAACGTCCATCTCTACAGGCATATTTACAAACCAGCGCCCCTTGTTGTAGGTGACTTCTACGGCTCTATCGTAGTTAATTAAGCAGAAATCTTGCCCAGTCCATAGAGGTTTCTCTAAACCTTTACTAGAATTGGTCATTAAATGACCGTTCTTATAGTCCCCCGGAGCAAACTGAATGGTCTGTTTTTGGGATCGTATCGATCGGAACCGAGCTAACTTCAATCCGACTAAAGGATTGATTTTTGCCTTTTTCCCTTTACCTATTTGAGCGGGCTGCTTATCGGTTTTTTTCCAAGCTGTGTAAGCCTCAAAGAGTGCATTATCTAACCCGTGAGCTATGCCTAGTTCTTTGCACCATTCAGGAATTATTTGGGAGTCCCAAGTTTTACAAAAACTCCGAAAAGCTTGCTTCCCTGAAGTTTTTAAGACTGGTTGATTAGTTTTTTTGTCCACAGTATAATACGTGAATTTTCCTTGATGTTGATTCAGGTAAGCAATCGCGTTATTGTAGACTTTTCGATTGGCATGAATTCTCAGCATCCAGATTCTTTTTGTCTCCCCCTTTGGGTAAACTCGGTACGTCATAGTCTTCAATGATTTGCTTTTTATACTTCCTGAGTCCGTAGAGTCGGCAACGGTCGCCGTGGATGATTGCGAGTATGTCTTCAACCATTTCTCTTTCTGGACTAAGTGAACTATTGTTGAGAACCAAAATCTTACACCCGCCCCGCTCCGCAAACCATGAGATAAGATCGAACCCGAACCGACACAATCTATCTTTTGAGGCAATGACAACCATTCCGATGTCGCCCGTGTAAATGTGTTCCAGTAGGGTGATAAGACCTTTCCGTTTGAAATTGAGGCTGCTCCCGATGTCTTGGATAATTTCACCTCCGGGGTAGCGAGACACAAGAAAGTCAGCCTGTCGTACAAGGTCGGCTTTTTGACTTCGACTGCTAACTCTGGCGTAGAGGATTGTTGGTTGAGTAGATGGAATATCGACAATTGAGTCTCCGTCATGTCGTGGCTGTCCTGAAGGTGTTCTGTACGCTTTGATTTTCCCTTCTTTTTCCCACTGCTAAGCGTGTTTTTGCACATACTCCGAGTCGTTGAATAGCGATTCTTGGTGGTACATACTTGGACATGGTAGGTTTTTCTAAGTGAATCACTCTCTCATACACCAATTGTCGGACTTATTACGAAAAATGTCTGAGAAATGCCCCTCCTAGGGATTACTCTTTCTTGTGGGCGAGTGACCCCCACTTCACCGCTTTACGAGCGCGAAAGCGGTAGGAGGAAACGGGGGGAAGGGATACGGCTGTATAATCGATCGCTTCTGGTTGTGTTTGTGAACTGGGTTGTTGATGGAAACTAAGCAATTCCACTCCCATTGCTGGGGTGAAGTTAGCACGCGCCTTTGTTTTCTGAGCTGATTCGGCTAATGGCACGTCCTTAACCCAAATAAAAATGTTTAACCCTTAACGACAGAACATGGGACTAGCTACGTATCCGCTTGGTGTCATTACTGTCAGGCTGGTCAACTGAAAATGAAGTTTTAGGCGCGAAGCCCAGTCACTTCCGTGCTGGGTCGTTGACTACTTTCAACAATCTTATTCCAGTATAATATTAATATATAATTTGTTAACTTGTACTTAACACTATCCGGGTAAATGAGCAATCCAACTCAACTCACCCCCGATTTCACGATCGGACATCTGCCGTGTCACGACTTCCAAGTGAGCGCTACAACTCTAGGACAGGTAGTGGCTGAAAGATTTGAGCAAGAACCAGACCTGCCAGGAGTCATTATTACTCATGAATCACAGGTATTGGGCATGATTTCTCGCGTCAAATTTCGAGAGCAAATGAGTTTTCCCGATCGCGTAGAACTTTACGGGTCACACCCGATTCGAGCCTTGTTAGATTTTATTAGAATTCCGCCTTTGCTGCTTTCGGAAAACTGGAAAGTTGACGATGCCGTCCAAGCGTCTTTCCACAGGCACAAAGACTTGATTTATGAACCGATTATTGTGGTAAGGGAAGACCAGAGCCACCACCTTTTGGACGTTCATACTCTGGTGATTGCCCAGTCAAAGCATTTAGCGCAAGCTAACAAACTTCTTCAAAAATACCGAGTAGAAAGACACAAGTATTTGGCGCTACTTCAACAAGAACAGGCTAAGGTTCACGAATGTAATGAGCTTTTAAAAATCCAACAACGTCAAACAGAAAAATTGCATACTAATCCCAGTGCCCAGCAAGTGGCACTGGTCAAACAAGCTGAAGAAATTGCTCAAATGAATCAGCGATTTGTGAGGATTGCGAAACTGATTTCTTCCGAAGGTCGCCAAGCATTTCAAGCTACTTTTCAAGGCGCTAATTCTATTTGCAACAATACAGATAAAATTTTGGGCGTGGGCAAAGCAATAGCTAATGATTTAGAAACGGTTAATCGCACTTCCCGAACCATCCGGGAGGCGATCGAACAAGTCAGGCATTTAGCAGTACAGGTGGCTGTAGTTACCAATCAAATGGGAAGTCAGCCCAGCGGTCTGAGCAAAGTGAGTCTAGAAATTGGCAGACTGGCAAGTAAAACTTTTGAATTGGGGACTCAAATGGAGCAAATTGCCAGCCGGTTTAAACTTCGAGTTCACGAAATCACGGAGGCAGCAAGAGCGGGTGCTAATGTGGCTAAATCCGTGACGATCAAGATCGATCGCGCAGAAATGGCCCTGTTAGAGTTGGAAGAATTAATAGCGGAAAAAAAAATCAATTCCTTGACCGCTATCCAAGAACCTTTGGCAGGCATAAAAAGTGTTACCGCTGATTCTTTAGTTCGAGAGACAGAACAGGCCGAAGTTACGGTTTCCGAGTTGGAAGACTTAGTTAAACATCAAGATTCCTCGCAATATCTGATTCAAAAGATTCAGCAGGCGCTGAAGTCCAAAAAGCCCTAAAATCCCAGCGTGAATCTAATGAAATATTTGGAGAGGAAAACAAACAAAATAAAAATAATAATTGACTATTATCCTCTTGGTCAAAGACTATTTGTTATACTGAAGGTGGGGAATTTTTAAATGGGGTTGTAAAAAAGGCTATTTAATTAGCCCCAAAAACCGATAAAAAGTTCTAAGAATAGTTGGAATGACAGGTGAGGTTTATGAAAATCCTGCTGGTAGAAGATGACACAGTTACAGTCAGTTTGCTGACTCAAGCGCTGAACTCTCACAATTACAATGTGAATGCGGCTGCAGACGGTGAAACAGCGTTGCATTTGGTGCAGGCATACGATTACGACCTGATTGTTTTGGATGTGCTGATTCCTAAACTCGACGGCATTAGTTTGTGTCGGAAATTGCGATCGTCCGGCTGCCAAATGCCGATTTTACTGCTGACAGCGCTAGATAGCAGCAACGATCGAGTCCAAGGTTTAGAGGCTGGTGCAGACGATTATGTGGTCAAACCCTTTAATCTCGAAGAATTAATCGCTCGAATTCGGGCTTTGCTGCGCCGGGGTAAGGCAACTTTGTCGAGTACAAATTTAACATGGGAAAAACTGCAAGTCAACCCGGACACTACGGAAGTAACTTATGCCGAAAAAGTGCTGCACTTGACTCCCAAAGAGTACAATTTGCTAGAACTTTTCCTGAGAAATCCTCGGCGCATTTTCAGTCGCAGCGCCATCCTCGATCGCATTTGGTCGGCCGGCGAATTTCCTCAAGAAGAAGCCGTTACCGCTCACATCAAGGGGCTGCGGCAGAAGCTGAAAGCAGCCGGGATGACAGTAGATTTAGTGGAAACCGTGTACGGATTGGGCTATCGGCTCAAAAGTCTGCCGGAGGAGATTGAGAGCCAACAAGTTGGGCAGGAAACGGCAGAAACTGCTAAAACTCAAGAGACTTTCTCTCCTGAATCCAGCGGATCGAGCCAGGAATTAAACAATGACGAGCGCCGTCTCAAAGTCTTGAATGCGATTGCCCAAATGCGGGAAAATTTAAAAGCTAATTTTATAGAAAAGGTGGCGATATTCGATCGCGCGATCGATCAACTTAAAAACGGAAGCTTGGAGGGCGAACTGCGCGAGGAAGCCCAGGCTCAAGCTCACAAATTAGTCGGTTCTTTGGGAACTTTAGGGCTGCCGAAAGGTTCAGAAGTTGCGCGCCAGATAGAACATTTGTTCAAGCCTGAAAACATCTGGAAACCGGATACGGCTCAGCAGATTGAAGGCTTTCTGCAGAAGCTCACACAGATATTCGATCGCCCGTCGCCCGAACCAGAAGGCGATTTGGTTCCTGCGGTTTCCCAAAAGCGCCGAATGCTGATTGTTGAGGATGATAATTTTGGGAGCGATCAACTCAAAACAGTAGCATCCGGTTCCGGCTTCCAGATAGAAGTCGCCAACTCTCCGCAAGCGGCAAGAAATGCGATTTCTCAACAGCCTCCCGACGCGATTTTGCTGGATTTGACATTTTCCAAAGCTCAGGAAAACGGACTTTCTCTCCTAGCCGAACTCCTCCGTGAAAAACCCGAAATTCCGGTGATGGTTTTTAGCGGGCACAATCAATTGAGCGATCGAATAGAAGTTGCTCGTTTGGGAGCTTCGGGCTTTTTACACAAATCTATGCCCCCAGCAGATATACTCAAAGCAGTCGCCCAAGTTCTCGACCAGACCGGCCCTGCTGAAGCTAAAGTTATGGTGGTAGACGATGACGTGCATCTATTGGCTGCACTGCAAGTGATTCTAAAACCTTGGGGATTTCAAGTAACAACATTGGACGATCCCGAAAAGTTCTGGGAGGTACTCGAAACGACTTGTCCCGATTTGCTAATTTTAGATGTGGAGATGCCCGGTTACAGCGGTATCGAGCTGTGTTTGGCAGTTCGCAACGATTTGCGCTGGAGCAAGCTCCCCGTGCTATTTTTGACAGCTCATTCCGAATCGGAAATAGTGCGCCAAATGTTTGTCGCAGGTGCTGACGACTACGTGAACAAGCCGATCGTGAAACCGGAATTGATTGCTCGCCTCCTGAATCGTTTGGAGCGGACTCAACTGAGAAACAGACTGGCTCAGGCACAGCGCTAATCCCATTTTAGATTTAAAAAATTAAAGAATTAAAGAATTGAAGAAGTGGGAATGACTGATGAGATATGGGTTTCGATCGCGTACCTACACTTGTATTCTTTTTTTTTAATGGGATAACTAGGAGCAAATATGCAGTGCGTGTCCGAAACAACTCAGGAAGCCTTAGCCAAGACTGGGGATTGTTAGATTGTGTGATTGCGACGCGGTGCTGTTGATTGATGCTTGCCCGCCGATCGAGAACACAGGCTAATTTAGAGAAGTATTAATCAGATGAAAGCAATGGTATTGCCCTCAGACACAGGCACTCTCAATAACAGCGACTGCGAACTAATTTACGCCCCGGGTTCCATTCAACCTCACGGCATCCTTTTGGTGCTGGAATCTCCGGCGTTGAAAATTTTGCAAGTTAGCAACAATACTTTTGAGGCGATGGGCCTTTACCCCGAACAACTTTTGGATCAATTTTTAGAGGAATTTGTCGAGATTGAGGAAATTGAGGCTATTGAAAAAGCTTTATTTGAAAACGACCAACAACGTAACGCGCTCAGATTATCATTCAAAAGTCAAGACCGCAAGTCTTTTTTTGAGGGGACGCTGCATCAATCAAATTCAGCATTAATTGTTGAACTAGAGTCGGTTGTTTCCCCAAAAACGAGCGATTGTTTCAATTGTTATAATTTAGTCCAAGAGCCGATCGACAAAATCCACAAAACACCAAACCTGCAAGTGCTGTGTCAGACAGCAGTTGAAGAAGTGCGGAGGATCATCGGTTTCGATCGAGCGATCGTCTATCAATTTGATGCCACAGGTGCGGGGCAAGTTGTCGCCGAAGACAAAGTAGAAAGTTTGGCTCCTTTATTGGGACTGCACTATCCGGCTACCGATATCCCCGCCCCGGCAAGAAACCTCTTCCACATGAATTTAATTCGGTTTATTCCCGATATTAACTGTCAGCCTGTAGAACTAATTCCTCACTGCAATCCGCTGACGGGTCGCCCTTTAGATATGGGTGGCTCTTTGTTGAGAACAGTTTCGCCTTGCCACGTTCAATATCTCACAAATATGAACGTTGCCGCTAGCATGACCCTAACATTAATCAAAGATAAAAAACTCTGGGGATTGATCGCCTGTCACCACCCAACACGAAAGTATGTCAACTACGAAACAAGAACTGCTTGCGAACTGCTAGCCAAGTTTGTAAATCTAGAACTCAGCTACAAACAAGATAGCGAAGACCGGGAATATGCAATTTATTTAAAAGCACTTTGCCAAAAATTTATCACAGAAATTTATCAAAAAAACTGCTTTGTAGAAGGTTTACTAACATACCGAGATGAATTGCTGGGCTTAGTGGGTGCTACCGGTGGAGTTGTGTGTGCAAATGAAAATTTAACCACCATCGGGCAAACCCCGGAATTGGTAGAAATCGAAAACTTAATTGCTTGGATAAAAACTCAAATAAATAATGAGGTTTTTTATACAGATTCTCTCTCAAAACTGTATCCACCAGCCGAGAACTTTCAAGAATTTGCTAGCGGTTTGCTGGTACTTGCCATGTCCGAGATGCAAAATTATTACATTTTGTGGTTCCGTCCCGAAGCACTTCAAACTGTCAACTGGGCAGGTCCACCAGAGGGGCAAATTGAACTTAAAGCGGATGGCAGCCGATTGATGTCTCCTCGCATTTCCTTTGAGTTGTGGCAAGAAACTGTGAGGTCAAAATCTTTGCCTTGGCAGCCGTGCGAAATCGAAATAGCCCGAGAACTTCGAGTTGCTATTACTAGCATAGAGTTGCGAAAAACCAATGAGCAGCTTAGCTTAGCTTTGTCGGCTACCAAAATTGGATTTTGGGACTGGGACGTGCAGAAAAATCGCATAGTTTGGTCGAGGGAACACGAAGAGTTGTTTGGGTTGACCCCGGGCTCTTTTGCCGGAACTTATCAAAGTGTTGCAGCTTGCGTTCACCCAGAAGATTTAAAAAGTATGGAGAATGCTATAAATCAGGCGATCGCCCAGCGAGGAGATTTCTGTCACGAAACCCGTGTGGTTTGGCCCGACGGCAGCATTCACTGGATGGAGGGGAAAGGTAAGTTTTTTTACAACGAAGCAGGCGATGCAGTGCGGATGGTGGGGACTGTTACAGAAATTACCGATCGCAAAGCTAGAGAATTACAGTTGCGCCTGTTGGAATTAGTAGTCACCACCACTAACGACGCCGTGTTAATTACCGAAGCTGAACCGATTGAGGAACCGGGCCCGCGAATTCTTTATGTCAACCCAGCTTTCACGCGGATGACCGGCTATACGCTAGAAGAAGTTGTGGGCAAAACGCCGCGCATCTTGCAAGGACAAAAAACAGATCGCGCCAGTCTCCATCGAGTTCGGACAGCTTTGAAAACCTGGCAGCCGGTGCGGGTTGACTCGATCAATTACCGCAAAGACGGGACGGAATTTTGGGTAGAAATGAGCATTGTGCCCATAGCGGACAAAAATGGTGAGTTTACCCACTGGGTATCAGTGCACCGGGATATTAGCGATCGCAAATTTGCTGAAGCCGCCCTCCAACAGCTCAACGAACGGTTAGAAATGCGAGTTTTGCAGCGCACCAGAGAACTAGAAAGCTCTCAAGCAGAACTCCGGGAAAGCGAAGCTTTATTTCGCTCTCTGAGCGAGAGTTCCCCCGTGGGTATTTTCAAAATTGATACTGAGGGGAAATGTACCTATACAAATCCTCGCTGTCAAGCAATTGGTGGCTTCACACCTGCAGCAGCTTTAGGAAACGGCTGGATGCGGTTTGTTCACCGCGAAGACCTCAAACTAATTCTGTCTAAGTGGCCCCAATCGCGATCGCTAGATGGGGAATTTTCCTGCGAATTCCGCCACATCCAGCGAGACGGAACCATCCGGTTTTGTCGGCTGAAAACAGCTCCGATTTTTTCCGACAGATCTCAACTAATTGGTCACGTCGGCACAGTCACAGATATCACAGAAAGTCGGGCAATTGAAAAAATGAAAAATGAGTTTATTTCGATTGTCAGCCACGAACTGAGAACGCCGCTTGCCTCGATTCGCGGTTCTTTAGGTTTGCTGGCGGCTGGGGTACTGAAAAGTAAACCGGAAACGGCTAAACAGATGTTAGAAATCGCTTCGAGCGATACCGAACGGTTAGTGCGTTTGGTAAACGATATTCTAGACTTAGAGCGGCTCGAATCAAGCCAAGTTATCCTCGTCAAGCAGTGGTGCGATGCCCAGGTTTTGATGCGGAAGTCTGCAGAATCTGTACTTTCTTTGGCTGCTGAAAATAACATTGATTTGTCGATTTTGCCCCAAAAAGCAAAAATTTGGGCTGACCCGGACAGAATTGTTCAACTGCTGGTAAATTTGTTGAGCAATGCGATTAAATTCTCCGCTCCAGGGAGTACAGTAACTGTCAGGGTTGAAGATTTGGGCGATTCCCTACGGGATAGCTACGCTTCACGGGTTTTATTTGAAGTCAAAGATCGAGGGCGGGGGATTCCTGCTGATAAACTAGAAACTATCTTTGGACGGTTTCAACAGGTGGATGCTTCTGACTCCCGCCAAAAAGGAGGTACGGGTTTGGGTTTGGCTATCTGTCGCAGCATAGTACAGCAGCACGGGGGCAGAATTTGGGTCGAAAGTGTTCTCTCAGAAGGAAGCAGTTTCTATTTCACAGTGCCCGCACAGTTGGAAGGCGAAGGGGGAAAAAGTTTGGAGTTTTGAGATTGCTTTCATAAGACATCGCGAAAGCTAACGTTCCTCGCAACGCACGCGGGGAGAATGAGTTTGCAAGGGCTATATATCGATTTTTCTGTTCTCGGTTTAAGTAGGTGAGCGGCATAATATAGCAACCGCGCCCGACGATTAGGACGTTTTTAAGTGCTGAAACTCTTAATTTTATTGCTTCTTCTTTCTGCTATATCTGTCAAGAAACCCGGTTGAGGAGGCAGCGTGCGTAAGTCCTTTTTCGGTTTACCATGATTTATTTAAAATTTGAGTTTTAATTATGTCAGCAAAGCGCATTTTGGTAATCGATGATGAAAAAAACCTCTGCAGCGTGATTCAGGCCTGTCTGGAGCATTTAGGCGGCTGGACGGTACTAAGCGCGCCCGACGGCAGCCAAGGATTGCTTTTAGCTGAAACTCAACTCCCTGACGCTATTCTGCTAGATGTGATGATGCCGGATATGGACGGAGTTACTCTGTTTGGTTTGCTGCAAAACAATGCGGCTACTCGCGGGATTCCGGTGATTTTCCTGACGGCTAAGGTGCAGGCGATGGATTTGAGCGAATTTGCTGATTTGGGGGTAGCGGGGGTGATTGCAAAGCCTTTCGATCCTTTGAGTTTGGCACAGCAAGTGGCGGAAATTCTGGGTTGGGAACCGTTGCTTTAAATTGGGGGAAAATGCGATCGCAGATAGCCGCTCAAACTCGGCATTTGAAACCGCTACTATAGCAATCCTAAATCATTCATGTAAATTTGTAGGGGTAGTGCTACCCCTACTCCCCGTGCCTACCCCCTATCTATCGGGGCAACCGGGCGTGGGATTGCCCCTACAATAATTAGGCAAATGATTTAGGGTTGCTATAGACAAACAAAGTCGGCCCAGCCCGACGACAGAATAAAGGGGGCATTAAAGCCGGATGACGATCGAAAATCCGCTTTCTCATTCTCTTGATTCTTGCGAAAATTACGCAATTATCTTAGTAAACCGGGTTTATGCGTCCAGGAAAGTTCTAGCTTTTCCTGCTATTTTCATAATTTCCTCATTTTTTTGATTTAGCTTTGAGATGGATCGGTGATTGGTTAATTTAAACTCTGATTCCCTAGAAGTTCTAGAGATGATCTCAGGGAGTCGGGGTTTTTTGTTACCCGCAAAGCCGATCGGCTAATACCATATTTACAGGCAGAATAACTCCTCCAGAAGTTACACAGATGGGCCTCAAGAACGATTTTTTTTAATCCGAGATCACAGATGCAGCGAAGTTTTTTGGTAAAAAACCCGGTTTCAGCTTGCTAATCCAAGATTTACGCCGAGTTCCCTCAGAAACCTGGTTTTTTCACCCCGGAGCACAGATGCAGCCAAGTTTTTGGCTAAAAAACCCGGTTTTTGCCTAAGTGTTGTAATCCCTGCTTGAGCAAAAGTATATTTATCAAAAAAAATGATGGTCTTCATAATTTCCTCATATTTTTTAGATAAAGTTTACTCCTAGCTCTGGATCTCAAGGTCGATCGCACTCTCAGCACCATTCCGCTGCCAAAGAGCGAACCTGTTGTCAGGAGAGTTCAGCGCAGTGACGGTACTTTCGATTAACTCGTGCCACAGCACAACCAACCTAAATAAGTCAGGATCTAGGCCCTGCATACCAAACAAACCGGGTTTTATACCGGGAAAAACCGGGTTTCTGCGCCAGTCCTCTAAGTGTTGGCAGGATAACTAAATGCTACAAAAATTAATAACTGAAGATGTGATTCGCGCTCTCGAATAACACCCCAAAAATAAGTCGGTCGTTTGAACAAGAGCCAAACTCGTAATTGCTACTAACAGGCAAGGCCAAGTCTCAGTAAGTTTTAGAAAGAGTGTGGAGATTTTTTAAATGTCTGATCAGCTATCTTATAAAGGTAACAACCAGATTCTGTGCTATTACGCAAATGTTAGCAACCAAGTTCAGGTGGTTCGGATTGGGAACATTCCTAATTGGTACTTTGAAAGAGTGATGTTTCCGGGACAGCGACTGATGTTTGAAGCTGCGGCAGAAGCAGTCTTAGAAATTCACACTGGTACGGCGCCAAGTGCTATTTTATCGGACAAGATTCCCTGCTACGTGCTGCGGGTTATAGAAGAGGTAAGTTCCGAGTTCGAGCTGGTGATGACCGAAGAACGATTGGGGGTATTAGCGGGTTAAAATTCATGAGAAATCAGACGAGATCGAGAACGGCCACAAAAATATTAGTTAACGAGTGTTTGGGGACGGGGAAAATGCAGAAAAATCTTGTCAATATTACCTTAGCTGTAGTCACAGAGGAAGTAGAAATTATCTTGGAGTCTTATCCGAAGCACCCATACCAACAAGCTTTTTCGCCTTCGGGATTGCGACAGGATTTAATTGCTTATGTGCTCAGCCGAGTTCCTAATAGATATACTGCGATCGACTCCGGCGAGTTTGCGTCAAACCAAACAGTTCAGGTTCGCTGTTCTTCAGAACAGTTGCTGCACATAGAAAATTTGATTCATACTGGCATTCGCGACGTGCTCCACAGCTATCAGAAGATAGATTACCGCGTTCCTGAAGAAGTTAAATTTGATTCCAGAGTTGCTAGTTGGTTGTGATAGTTTCTGGTAATTGAGGGAGACGCCGAGATTCTCGGCACTCTCGGTTGGGCGAGGTGGAATTGTGTACTGACCGAAAGCATCCAGGATACAGGCCCCCGGATTCATTCCGAAAGCAGACTCAGGACCCAGAAATAAAAAACCTGTATCCGATAAAGGCGCCCCCGAATTTATCCGTGGGGTCAATGCTTAAAGGGAGCATCTCACCTTTGCAGCCCTCCGCTAGAAATTGGAGTTTTGAGGCAGGAGGCAGGAGGCAGGAGGCAGAAGGAAAGAGGAAGAAGGAAAGAGGAAGAAGGAAGGAGCCAGAAGAAGGAAGGAGCCAGAAGAAGTATTTTTACAAATATGAGATGCTCCCTGCTAAAATCTAAAATCTAAAATCTAAAATCTAAAATCGATTGACTTGATGGTTCAAGACTTTTGGTAATCGCAGCAGCAGTTGCACGGGCCATTGGGATTGACAGCACAGCGCAGAATTTCCGATCGAGCATTAAAGCGACAGCTAGCATCTCCGATAACCCAGATGCCGCTTACAAAAGTTCTTTCCGTCGGCGGTGTGGCCGACTGCACGTACAGGGCAATTTTTTGCAGTCGGTAGCGGCCGGATTTGAGTTGATAGCGGTGGTGGCGTTCCAAAACAGCGTAGGTTTGTCCCTCTAAATCTACATAGTTCCCCGGTTGTGGCGTCCAATCCAGCCGCAGGCTACCTAAATATTGGCGGGGGTGAGAGAGAATCACCTCTACGGGTAAAGTATTTTGTTCCATGTGGCGGTGCGTTGGCGAACTGAACTAAAGGGGCAAATAGTTGACTCAACCTACATCTTGTTCATCTAGAAAGATAAGTTTTTATAGAGAGAGTAATTTAGGTTTAGGCGCTCAACTTAACTATATAACTTTTGGCGATCGAGGAATAGGCGACTTATCTTGGGATAGCCGACTCCCTCCACTACGTTGAGCCTCACATCTTGCACCATTCTCAATTAGCCTTTTCTGAACAGGCAAGATGCCTGTTCCACAATAAAATTTATCTTTTGTGGAACAGGCATCTTGCCTGTTCTTGAGGATGGTGCAAGATGTGAGTTCCACCCAACAGGCTAGGAAATAAACTTCAACTCGCTTGAGGTAACTAAAGTTAAGTTCGATTAGGTTGTATAAAGCAGTACACGCTGATGGTATCGCAACTCGCAGGTTCGATCGATACGCGGTTGAGATTCCTCAACAGATTTTAACAACGGTTTGCAGGACTTGGGGTGCTTCGGGTGCGTTTGTAGTGAGGACTTCAGTCCTCTGATTTGTATGAGGCCTTCACTTCTCACTACAAATCAAACCGATTTTTTGGCAATCAAAATTCCCAAAAATATGCCATTCCTTCCATGATTCCCCAAGCGCAAGCAGAACCAGCTAAATAATGATTTTCAGTGCCGCATTCGCGATGCCATTCTAAGAGTTCTGAGAGAGCATTAGCGACGATTACTCCCCGGACATCCTGTTCAAACATACTGATATCATTGCCAGAATCACCGCAAACTAATGTTGCCTCAGATGGAATTTGTAGGCGTTTTTGTAAATAAGTAAGGGCATTGCCTTTATTGCTAGTTTGCGGTAAAAGATCCACATCGCTATTGCTGCTAAAAATGATTTGAGCTGGCAGTCCCGATTCAGTTAACTTTTCCTGCAAAGCCTGGACAGTCGAGCTATTTTCTGCTGCTGGTTCCAGACTATAACTGATTTTCCAAGGATTTTGTTCTTTTGGGGATTGGGGTTTAAGCTGGGAAAACTGCTGCGCTAAAGAGGCGATCGCCATTTTATCCCAGCCTTGAGAAAGATATTCCGCCCAATCTAAATCGAGGGTTCCGTCTTTGTAAATTTCACTGCCTACACCTGCGATCAAATAGTCCGGTGCTAGCAGTTGCTTTTGGGCAATTAATTCGCAAGTTGAAGCATAAGAACGCCCGGTAGCGTAAACCAAACAAATTTGCGATCGCTGTGATTGCAAGCGCTGGTTTAAAACTTGAGTTGCTTCGTCATCTCCGACTAGCGTGTTGTCTAAATCTGTAACTAATAAAAACTTCATTTGGGGAATTAGTCAGGAGTCAGTAGTCATCAGTGATTAGTGATGGGGAATCGAGCGCTTCCTAAAATAGTTTTAACTATTTATAAGAATTTGTTAAAAAAAATACATTTATAAGCAAGCTTATCGGTTAAGCTTGGCCAGATTTAATTTTCCACAAGTGGTGTGAGTTTTATGGTGAATAATGCAACCTCGGTTAAAGCTTTTTGGCTGTCTTTCTTGATTTCTGGTGCGGCAGTGCCTTTGGGGCCGATCTCCGCAACAGCTCAAATTCAGGATACCTCAACTCCAGAAGTTGCGCTAGAAGCGAGTGCCGTCCCTACGGCTACCCCAGACGCAGCGCTGGCAGCAGGTAATATTGAGATACCGCAGTTAGCGGCGATTACCGCAGAGACTAACTCCGCAGTCGATCGTGCTTTACCCGACACAGATGCAGCATGGGTGAATAGCGCTTTACCTCAAACAGATGCAGCCACAGTCGATCGCGCTTTACCTCAAACAGATGCAGCATGGGTGAATCGCGCTTTACCCCAAACAGATATAGCAACAGTCGATCGTGCTTTACCCGAAACAGATGCAGCCACAGTCGATCGCGCTTTACCCCAAACAGATGCAGCCACAGTCGATCGTGCTTTACCCCAAACAGATATAGCAACAGTCGATCGTGCTTTACCCCAAACAGATATAGCAACAGTCGATCGTGCTTTACCCCCAACAGATGCAGCATGGGTGAATCGTGCTTTACCCCAAACAGATATAGCAACAGTCGATCGTGCAACAACAACCCCAGAAATAACGGAGGCAATTCGCGAATTGCCTCCACAGAAGTTAGAAATTGCAAACTCTCCTCAGTCTCAACAAGTTGCTGAAGCCAGCAAAGTTGCCGACATCAGCAGCGAGACAGGCACCGCTGATGACCTCAGCATACAAGAAGACGCAGCACAAGTCACTTCTGTTTCCCAACTCTCCGACGTGCGGCCGACAGATTGGGCTTTTCAAGCCTTGCAATCCCTAGTAGAAAGATACGGCTGCATTGCGGGATATCCAGACGGCACATTCCGAGGCAATCGAGCAATGACTCGGTATGAATTCGCCGCCGGATTAAACGCTTGCTTAGACCAAATTACCAAACAACTTGGCGGTTCTACTGGGAATTTAGTCAAGCGAGAAGATTTACTTGCTTTGCAAAGATTGCAAGAAGAATTTGCAGCCGAATTAGCTACATTGCGCGGTCGAGTAGATGCTTTAGAAGCCCGCACGGCCGAATTGGAGGCCAACCAATTTTCAACTACTACTAAACTCAACGGATTTGCTTGGTTTAACCTGAGTGGAGCTTTTGCGGACAAGGGAGTCCGAGTTGAAGCAATAAATGCAGATGCTGCTCCGCTCGATCGAGTAGCCGGACGCGATCCTGTCACCAACAGACCGATCGTGCAGAGAGTGGACGACCCAGAAATTGCTTTCAGCCACTTAATTTGGTTAACCCTCACTACTTCTTTTACAGGCAAAGACCAATTGGTTACACAGCTAGCTGTAGGTAACGGAAATTCACCAGCAAATCAGTATACTTCTCCGGGTCTTTTTAATACCTTTGGCACTCCTTTTCTCGACCAGACTGCGGGGGTGAATCCCAATGAAGTTATCCTGCGAGAACTTTATTATCAGTTCCCGGTTAGCAACAGCTTGCAATTAGTAATCGGCCCCAGAATTAATTTCTACCGCTACTTTGACAACAATAATTTTAGCTTTTTCGTGGACGGTGCGAGCAGTTTTAATTCTAACAATAGCACTTTGTTAACTGCTACCAAACGCGGCGCAGGTGCTTTGGCTTTGTGGGATATCAGCCGCCGATTGAAACTGCGTTTAGGCTATTTGGGCGAGAGTATGGAATTTTTGCCCAGTTCGGTGTTTAATTCCGCTTCCAATCCGTCTCAAGGCTTGTTTGGTGGGACAAATACGAGTACCGCCGAACTAACATTCAGTCCGAGCGATCGGGCAAACTTGCGGTTTTTGTACAGCCGTTCCAACATCCAGCAAATTGGCGGGCTAATCGGAGCACCGAATGGCAGGCCCCTTAACGGTTTGGCAGATGACGGTTTCGGTGGCCGTCTCGGCAATGCTACTGCCAATACTTATAGCTTTAATTTCGATTGGTCGCTCAGCCGCCGTTTCGGTCTTTTCGGCCGCTACGGCTACGCCGAAACCAATATATTTCCCAAGACTGACCGACCCGACGGCACGATCAAAACTCAATCTTATATGTTAGGATTTGCACTTCCTGATTTATTCAAAAAAGGAGCTGTGTTTACCGCCTCATTTTTAGTACCTTTTGACGTTACTGGCGGTCGGAGGTTTCTGGTTTCGGGCGGGGGGAATGGTGGCAAACAGTACGAAATTGAAGCCACTTATTATTTGCCTGTAACCGAGAATATTTCGCTCGTACCGGCATTTTATGCGATCTGGAATGCCAACAATTTCGATAACAACCCGACAATTTTTGTGGGGAATTTGCGGACTCAGTTTAGTTTTTAATTTCCAGAATAAATAGATACCGTATGGTGCGTCGCTACCCTCCCATCTGCAATTAAAATAGAAAATCTGGTAGCGACGCACCCTACAAGATACCCACGTTGCAGCCAAAAGAAACCGGGTTTTTCCAAAAAACCCGGTTTCTGGATATCGTACTGCGTCCAGCACTGTTCCTTTTTCCTTCTACTTAATTGGAATTTCGATGATAAATTCACTACCTTTACCGGGTCCGGAGAGGCACTGCAATTTGCC
Source organism: Microcoleus sp. B13-B6 (assembly GCF_036705405.1). Classification (NCBI taxonomy): domain Bacteria; kingdom Bacillati; phylum Cyanobacteriota; class Cyanophyceae; order Oscillatoriales; family Microcoleaceae; genus Microcoleus; species Microcoleus sp. B13-B6. Next base: position 110,165 of record NZ_JAUBUJ010000005.1, on the reverse strand, counting down.
GTTGTGTTTTTCAACGACAATTTGGTGCGAAATTGATAAACCCAAACCTGTGCCTTTACCTACGGGTTTTGTGGTAAAAAATGGGTCAAACAAACGCACAATCTGATCTTCGGGAATGCCCTGACCGTTGTCTTTAATCCGAATTAAAATGCTCTTGTCATCAATCGTTTCAGTTTGAATGGTAATAGTAGGAAAGATAGTATTTCCGGTGTCTTGTGCTTGGCTGCAGCTTTCTTCTAAGGCGTCGATCGCATTTGCCAATACATTCATAAATACCTGATTTAAGAGTCCGGGATGACAGTTTATTTGGGGCAGTTCTCCGTATTCTTTAATCACTTTAATGCCCTGCCAGTTGGCCTTGGCTTTCAGCCGGGTGTTCAACATTAACAAGGTACTTTCTAAACCTTCGTGAATGTCGGCAGTCTTGATTTTCGCTTCGTCCGCCCGCGAGAAATTTCGGAGAGTTTGAATAATTTCTACAATGCGCTCGCATCCGGTCTGCATCGAATTGAGCAATTTGGGCAGGTCTTCTGCTAGAAATTCTAAGTCTATATCATCGGCTTGTTGCTGAAGTTTTTCTGGGGGATTTGGGTACTCTTCTTGATATACTTGCACGATTTCTAATAAGTCTAGAACGTAGCCTCGGACGTGGCAGAGGTTGCCGGCGACAAAGCCAACTGGGTTATTAATCTCGTGGGCAATTCCTGCTAGCACCTGTCCGAGGGAAGACATTTTTTCGGTTTGTACTAACTGCATTTGAGTTTGCTGCAATTCGTACAAAGCTGTTTGCAGTTCTTGGGATTTTTGCCGATCGCGATCGGCGGCGGCGGCCCGTTCTTCCTCAACTCCGATCGCCCCGGCAATAATTCCGATCAGCTTGCAGTCGGCTTCTGTGGGCGCGATCGACTCAGTGTTGACAACGCACACCGCACCCACGTAATTGTCGCCCCGCCGCACTGCTTGTCCCAGATAGCTTCGCAGTTGGTAGCGGATGACAGCGGGATCGGTTTGGGCGTAGATCGTGTTCTGCAAGTCAGGAATGGCAACAGCCCGATCGCTTCCTTTGCTGCATACGTCGGTGCAGATGTGACCCTCGGCGCGATCGACTAGCGGGTAGTCCGGCGGCGCTTGCCAAGTCCCGATCGCGCGCAGCAGACCGTCACCGACGCGGCTGTAGATGGCGCAGCTTCCGCCCAAAAGCTCGCCGGCTAAGGATGTCAGGCGCTGGATGTTATCAGCGGCGTCGGTGGTGAATCCCAAAAAGCACTCGTTGATTTTGCTGAGGCGGTACTCTGCTTGCCGGCGCGCCGTCATGTCGCGGGAGTTGATCACAATTCCTTTCACAGCGGGGTCTGCTAGCAAGTTGATGCCGACACCTTCGAGAAAACACCAAGAACCGTCAGCGCGCCGGAACCGACCTTCTAGGGCGATCGGATCGCCTGGATTTGCGATCAGTTTTTCGCCGTCGGACATCACCGAGGGCAGGTCGTCAGGGTGGATCAAATCGAGAGCAATTTGACCGGCGACTTCATCGGGTTCGTAGCCTAAAACTCTTTCTACAGAAGGGCTTTCGTAAACAATGCGACCGCTGGCGTCGAGAATAGTAATGATGTCGGAACTGTTGAGAATTAGCGATCGCCACTTAGCCTCATTTTGGAACAAAGCTGACTCGGCTTGTTTGCGATCGGTAATATCCTCTACCATTTGCAAAATAAACTGTGGGGTTCCCTGACTGCTGTCGATGACAGATGTGCTGAGGCGTCCCCACCTGATGCTGCCGTCTTGGCGGAGGTAGCGCTTCTCGATTTGGTAAGCTTCGCGGGAGCCCGCGACCAACTGTTGGCGCAACTCGCGCGAAGTTTGTGCGTCTTCCGGGTGCGCGCAGTCGTCGAGGCCGAGACCCCGCAGTTGAGCTTCCGATCGCCCCAGCATAGCTTGAAATGCCGGATTAGTGGCGATCGCAACACCTTCGAGGGTAGCGACTACCATGCCGATCGCAGCGCGTTCAAAAATTGCCCGAAACCGCTGTTCGCTGTCTCGCAAAGCTGCATCCGCTGCCACTTCCTGCGTGATGTCCCGCCCCGCCACTGCCAAACCTTTGCGCGAACCGTCGGGGTTGAACAGTGGCACTTTCCGCACTTCAAACAAATTGCTGCCGCCTGTGGGCAAGGGGACAATTTGGCGGGTGGAGGTAAGAGTGCCTGCTTGCCAGGTGGTTTCGTCGGTTTCCTGCCAAGTTAGCAGGATTTCTCTGACTCTCGGATCGGCGGCGGTAGCGAGTTCGGCAGTAGTTTTGCCCTGGTAGTCTGCGGTTTCCCAGCCCAAAAGTTGGAGGGCGCAGTCGTTGGCAATCAGCCAGCGCCCCTCGCTGTCTGTGAGGTTGATCGCGTCGGGGACGGCGTTGATTGCGGTTTTCAGCCAGTATTCTTGATTTCGCAGGGCTGCTTCGGCTTTTTTGCGGGCGACGATTTCGGCGACTGTTCCTTCGTAGTAAAGGATCTCGCCATCTTCGTCGCGGACTTCGCGCACGTTTTCCGAGATCCAGGTAGTGCTGCCGTCCTTGCGGCGGACGCAGGACTCAAACTCCTTCAGGGAGCCATTTTGGCTGATTTCTGCCATGAAGGAAGCGCGGCGGGTGCGATCGGCGTAAAGGTTTTTTGCCGAACATTTGGCGATCAGTTCTGACGGGGAATCGTAGCCGTACATTCGGGCGAGTGCCTGGTTGGCGCTGAGGTAGCGCCCGTCTGGGGCGGTTTGAAATATGCCTTCGGTGGCGTTTTCAAAGATGCTGCGGTATTTTGCCTCGGCTTGTTTGAGGGCTTCTTCTGCTTGTTTACGATCGGTGATATCAGCTTGGACGCCGATGAAGTGGGTAACGAGCCCGCTGCTGTCGCGCACCGGCGAAATGGTGAGTTCGTTCCAGAAGGAGGTGCCGTCTTTGCGGTAGTTTTTCAGAACTACTTTGCAGTCGTGTTGTTCTTTCAGGGCCACGCGGATTTGATCGACGGCAGCGCCATCGGTATCCGGGCCTTGCAGGAAGCGGCAGTTCTGCCCGATTATTTCGCTGCGATTGTAGCCTGTAATCCGCTCGAAAGCCCCGTTGCAGTAAACTATAGGCTTGTCCGGCTGGGTAGCGTCCGCGATCGCGATGCCGTTGCTGGTAGCTGCCAGGGCGCGATCGTACAGCCTCCAGACTTCTTCTATTAAATTCGGTGTGCCGCCAGTACGAGTCGGCGATAGCGTTTCAGAAGGAATGCTTATATCTATCTGCATGAGTTTCTATAAATTGAGTTTATTGTAGATACCGACTGCCAGCACACCCTAGAGTTTAACAAAATTGTCTGTTTTCCGAAGGCTGAAGTTAAAAGGCTATCATGCAGAATTGGGGCGGTAAATTCTACCTAAATAAAATCTGGCTTCCCTCGGTTTTTTTTCCTTCTGCCTTCTGCCTTCTGCCTTCTACCTTCAAAGGAATCCTAGTTGTTAATTTATAATAGTTGTTCCAGCGATAACTCTATCTCTGGTATGGTTTACTTGGCCGAGTTTGGGCGGCTTACAATTTCGTTCATTTATTTTTTTAATTAAATAAAAACTACATTATCCGGCTCGAGTAAAAAAAATAATTAAATACTTTATAGTTAAATGAGTCAAACTCTTCTCTAAAACAAACCGAGGAAAAATTAATTTTGAACGAACACAGCAAGTTCTGAAATATCGTCGATCGCGAAAGTCGGTTCTAGGGCAAGACACTGAGCGCGATCGCCATATCCGTAAGCCGCCCAACAAACATCTATCCCAGCATTTTTAGCAAACAGCAAATCAATCGCTGTATCGCCAACCATTAAAATTTGACTGTTATCCAACTCCGGGAACAGCGGTTTAATAATCGAGTGAAAAACAGCCGGGTTTGGTTTCATAATTATTTCTCCGTTGTCACCTAAAATTAAATCAAACAAACTGTGAATTTTCAGTTTTTGCAGTAACAAATCCACAAAACTAACGTGTTTATTGCTGAAAATTCCCAGGCTCAATCCCGACTCACGCGCCAACTGCAACACTTGCTTTGTCCCGGTAAATAACTCTACCTGCTTTTCACCTTCCGTCCGATAATAAGAGCGGTAAGTTTCAACCCATTCGGGAATTGCACTTTCCGCGATCGCCGGATGGAGGATTTTAAAACTATTTGGTAAATTGATGCCGATCGTACCTATAATAGTATCAGCAGCAGGCGGGGCAATATTGTAACTTTCAAAAGTTTTGGTAAAGCAAAATACAATAGCTTTGTGAGTAATTGCCAAAGTGCCGTCGAAGTCAAAAACAATTAACTTGTACTGACTCATATTATTTAAAATATTCTATATAGCAATCGGAGGTTTGCCACGACATAATAGCATAATTAATCTCTCCTTCACCAATTATAAGTATAATTTTTTAACATTCAAGAGGTCAACATGAGTGTCACCGAAAAACCCGAACTTCTAGTAACAGATTTTACAGATTTCCCAGACCACACTCAATTACCAGATTCCGACGGTACTTTTGTAAAAAACTTTCAAGAACTCCCTCAAAGCATCCTGTTAACAACATCTGTTCGACCCATTTTAGACCAACTTCATCCCGACGGACAATATTGTATCGGTCAAGATTCCGGCATTTATTGGCGAGTCCCGCAACCCCCAGAACCCCTAGCCAGAGGAGCTGAAGCACCCGATTGGTTTTACGTCCCCGACGTGCCGCCAACTCTCGACGGAAATATGCGGCGTTCCTATGTAATGTGGAAAGAATTAATGCCGCCGTTAATCATACTAGAATTTGTCTCTGGAGATGGCAGCGAAGAAAGAGATAAAACTCCAAAAAAAGGCAAATTCTGGATTTACGAGCGGATTATTCGACCTGCTTTTTACGGAATTTATGAAGTTAAAAAAGCCAAAATAGAATGCTATCATTTGGTAGAAGATAGATTTGAGTTAATGTCAGAAAATCAGCGCGGACATTACCAAATCGAGCCAATGGGATTGGAATTAGGCATTTGGCAAGGGGTTTATCAGGGCGTAGAACTGCCTTGGATGCGCTGGTGGGATGCTGAGGGGAATTTGCTGCTGGCCGCTGATGAACGGGTTGAACAAGCGGAATTGGCAGTCGAACAAGCGCAGTCAGAAGCAGAACAAGAACGGCAAAAGCGAATAGAAGCCGAGCAGCGAATTCAAGCTTTAGAAGCGCGTTTGCGAGAGCTAGAAGGAGGCTAAAATCAGACTCAAGAGGGCGGGTTTATTAAAATATTGGTGTGAGAGACTTAAATGGCTGGTAAAACCCACCCATACCCACATATTTTCATCGTTTACGCAGATATTTTTTTCTTTTCTCCGGTTTGTTGTATGGGAATTTTAAAAATTACCACTTCTAATCCAGAAGCTGCTTGTATTATTTGATAAGTATTTTGTAGCTTTGTGTAGAATCTATGGCACTAATTGTTCAGAAATATGGCGGAACCTCGGTTGGTACAGTCGATCGCATTTTGGAAGTAGCCCGACGAGTTGTAAAAACAGCACAGCTCGGCAACTCTCTGGTTGTCGTACTTTCGGCGATGGGCAAAACCACCGACGGTTTAGTTAAACTCGCCAAGGAAATTTCCGCAAATCCCAACAAGCGGGAAATGGATATGTTGCTCTCCACTGGGGAACAAGTCTCGATCGCACTTTTGAGCATGGCATTGCAGGAAATGGGACAGCCCGCCATTTCCCTCACCGGCGCCCAAGTCGGCATTGTCACCGAAGCCGCCCACACCCGCGCCCGAATTTTGCGAATCGATCCGAATCGGCTTGAAAGCCAGTTAAAAAGCGGTAAAGTCGTTGTGGTTGCGGGTTTCCAAGGCATCGCCGATGCCGGAGAATTGGAAATTACCACCTTGGGCCGTGGCGGTTCCGACACAACCGCAGTAGCCTTGGCCGCAGCGCTGCGCGCCGACAGATGCGAAATTTATACCGACGTGCCCGGAATTTTGACTACAGATCCGCGCTTGGTTGCCGACGCGCAATTGATGGACGAAATCACTTGCGACGAAATGCTGGAATTGGCGAGTTTGGGCGCAAAAGTCCTCCACCCGCGCGCGGTAGAAATTGCCAAGAATTACGGCGTGCCCCTAGTAGTGCTTTCTAGCTGGAGTGACGCCCCCGGTACCCGTGTAGTGTCCCCACCCCCGCAACCCCGGCCTTTGGAGGGCTTGGAGCTCGCAAAAGCGGTGGATGCGGTGGAATTTGACTTAGATCAGGCGGGGGTGTCGCTACTGCGTTTGCCCGATCGCCCCGGCGTAGCAGCGCGGTTGTTTGGTGCGATCGCCCAACAAAACCTCGATGTAGACTTAATTATTCAGTCAATTCATGAAGGAAATACTAACGATATTGCCTTCACAGTGACGCGAAAATCTCTGCAACAAGCCACCGCCGTTGCAGATGCAATTATCCCCGCCCTCGGCAAGAATTCTCGCCCTGAATTGGGAGAACCGGAAGTGAAAGCAGAAGAGCGGCCAATAGCTAAAGTTAGCATTGCGGGTGCGGGAATGATCGGTCGTCCGAGGGTAGCGGCGCAGATGTTTAAGACTTTAGCGGATGCGGGAATTAACATTCAAATGATTTCCACATCCGAGGTGAAAGTTAGTTGTGCGATCGATGCTGAAGATTGCGATCGGGCCGTTGCTGAACTCTGCAAAGCATTTGATGTCGCCAACTCCCCTATTGGGCTGCGTTCATCCTCCCACAAACCGCCTGCAGTCCGCGCCGTTGCGTTGGATCTCAATCAAGCGCGTCTAGCAATTCGCCAATTGCCCGATCGACCCGGAGTAGCAGCAAAACTGTTCGGACTTTTAGCCGAGGAAAATATCAGCGTAGACACGATCATTCAGTCGCAGCGCTGCCACAATATCGACGGCATATTAACTCGCGACATTGCATTTACAGTCGCACAAATTGACGCCGAAGCTGCTAAAATAGTCCTCGAAAAAGCCGCCCCAGAATTCGGATGGGGCGAAGTAGCAGTCGATACACAAATAGCCAAAGTTAGCGTTGTCGGTTCCGGGATGGTAGCGCATCCGGGAGTAGCCGCAAAGATGTTTGAAGCGCTTTCCCGCCAGCAAATCAACATTCAAATGATTGCCACTTCCGAGATTAAAATTAGCTGCGTTGTGGATGAAGGACAAGGAGTAACTGCTTTGAAGGCAATTCACGCAGCTTTTGAACTTGCCGGCACTGAAAAAATCCAAGTTCCAGCGTAATTAAGGTTTCTAGTCAGGACTTTATACCGAATCCGAGTTTTTCACCCCCTTTATGATTCGGCGGTTGAAACCAATCCTACACAAACTTTCGTCTGCCTCCGCAGACTAAGAAATGAACGGGGTATTTAAGCCGCATTTGGTATTAGTCCTTTCTTCGAGATTCGTAGTAAGGAATTCAGTCCTTCAAATTTTATTTAATTGATATAAAAAAAATCGCCCTTTTTTTTAGGGTGAAACACTTGACTTCGAGGATTTAATCAAGTACAATTTAATAATGGGAGTGGTGGCAAAAATTTTATTTTTGCCACCACTCCCATTATCTAAAATATACCACAATAAATCAACCAAAGTCAATAGATAATCCTTCTTTTTTAGGGCCGAGCAGTTATTGATATCAATTCCGCCTGTATGGGAATGATTAAACCGCAGAGGGCGCAAAGATCGCAGATTCTCCAGAAGAGAGAAGAGAGATGAATAATTCCGATGTCAACGGATTTGATATGACACCACGGTAGCATAGAACAAAGCTTCAAGCGCCGAGTTATCTATAATCTACGAGGTAGTGAAAAAAACATCAGCAGTTAGATAGCTAGCATCGATATCAAAGACGATCGCTAAATAATCAGAATTAAATTTAATCGCAACAGAAGCCACTGGCATCCCACTATCAATCTGTAATAACACCGGCTCAAAGGACAGTTGAGCATAGGCAATGCCTGCACTCAAACCAATAGCATCACCCTTAGAAAAATCGATAATTACATCAGCCCGCTCAATGGATGCGATCGCCTGACTCTCCGCAAAAATAAAGGCATCATTTCCAGTACCGCCAATGAGAATATCTTGACCAAAATCGCCAATTAATACGTCATCCTCAGCACCGCCATTGAGAATATCATCTCCCTTGCCACCTTGCAAAACATCATTACCATCTCCTCCGACTAAGGTGTCATTATCATTGTTACCACTGAGAAAATCATTGCCAGAACCGCCGTCGAGAAAATCAGAACCTTTGCCGCCAAGCAAAATATCATTGCCGCCAACTCCGGCTAGCGTATCTGCCCCTTGATTGCCATTGATCGGATCGTCATCTTCTGTACCGGTGAGAAAGTCATTACCCGACAAAGCAGAAATTCCTGTCTTGGCGGCAACTTCTGGAATGGCAGTATCAGATCCGTCTGTTAGCAGGTAAAACCCTTCTCCGCGTAGATTTTCAGGGATTCCTGTCGGTTCGCCACTATCGGTGGCATTGGGGAGAGGGGTTTTGATAGAAAGTACAGGTGCTGGGGCGGGTACTGGTGTTGGGGCGGGCGTTGGGGCCGGCGTTGGGGCGGGTGCAGGAATGGGTGTTGGGGCGGGCGTTGGGGCGGGTGCAGGAACGGGAGTCGGTATGGGTGTTGGCGCTGGGGCGGGTGCAGGAATGGGAGTTGGGGCGGGCGTTGGGGCGGGTGCAGGAATGGGAGTCGGTACGGGTACTGGTGCGGGTGCAGGAGTCGGTGCGGGTGCGGGAGTCGGTACGGATGCGGGAATTATCGTCTCGATCTGACTCTGATCGAGGAAATTTAATGGCAGAGTAATTTCAGTGGGTGTGGTTGAGAGGGTAAGAGGTAGTGTAGGAATTGATATCGGCGTTGGATTTACTACAGATATTAGTGCCGGTGTTGGAGTTGTCACGGGTGTTGGAGTTGTCACCGGTGTTGGAGTTGTCACGGGTGTTGGAGTTGTTATCGGTGTTGGAGTTGTCACCGGTGTTGGAGTTGTTATCGGTGTTGGAGTTGTTATCGGTGTTGGAGTTGTCACCGGTGTTGGAGTTGTTATCGGTGTTGGAGTTGTCACCGGTGTTGGAGTTGTTATCGGTGTTGGAGTTGTCACCGATGTTGGAGTTGTTATCGGTGTTGGAGTTGTCACGGGTGTTGTAGTTGTCACCGGTGTTGGAGTTGTCACGGGTGTTGTAGTTGTCACCGGTGTTGTAGTTGTCACGGGTGTTGTAGTTGTCACCGGTGTTGGAGTTGTCACCGGTGTTGGAGTTGGCTCTGGAGTACCCTCATCGATCAGCACTGTGAAGCTTTTGCTCAACTCATTCGCCACAACAAGATCCAGTTTGCCATCACCATTGAAGTCAGCCGCCGCGACTGAGGAGGGACGCGAGCCTACTGGAATGTCTGCCTGTTTCGTAAAGCTGCCAGAACCAGAGTTTAGCAGTACAGAGATGCTATTGCTGCCTGTATTTGCGATCGCGATATCAGCGAAACCATCGCCATTAAAGTCACCTGTGGCGATCGAGCTTGGAGAATTACCAACAGTAATATCTGGCTGTTTGGTGAAACTGCTACCCTGAGAATTCAACAAAACTGAAATGCTGTTGCTACCTGCATTCGCGATCGCCAAATCAGGGAAGCTGTCACCATTAAAATCGGCTGTGGCGATCGCCTGGGGAGAATTTCCAACAACTATATCTGGCAGTTTTGTCAAGTTGCCACCACCAGCATTGAGCAGCAATGTAACATTATTGCTGCCTTGGTTCGCTACCGCCAAGTCGATTTTCCCATCAGCATTAAAGTCGATCGCCGTCATCGCCAGAGGATTGCTGCCAACAGGAATGGCTGGCTGCAAAATAAAGCTCAAACCACGGTTTAGCATCACAGCCACCACATTCCCTGTCCCATTGACGACAGCGAAATCTAGTTTATTATCTCCATCGAAATCAGCCGCGATCGCCGCGTCTGGAAAAGGCAGATTACCAAAGCTAAAGGCAGGAAATTTAATGTATCCAGATTTAGTATTTAACAGAAATGATATGCTACTGTCTCCGCTATTAGCTACCAAGAGTTCTGGTCGGTTGTCTCCACTAACAAAATCTGCAGCTAAAACGATAGTGGGGGCGCTTCCTACGGATTCGTTAGATTTTAAAGCAAAGTTTCCGGAGCCAGAATTAGCAAACAATGAGATGCTATTGCTGCCTAAATTCGGTACAACTAAGTCTGGTTTGCCATCTCGATCGAAGTCTGTCACCGTCACTGACAGTGGGTTCGTATTTAGCGATACATCTTTACGGGAGAAGTTCAAATTGCGACCTCTCTAATTTTTATTTATGTATAAATTTTGATGAATATTTTATATATTACAGGAATTTTGAACTAAGTCAATCTATTTTTAATTTTTGATTTTTAATTTGGGATTTTCCCCGCCCTGAGCCTGTCCCAGGCTGTGTTAGCATAAATAGGACTAAGGTCAACTGACCCAATTAGTAGGGTGTCGCGGAATCAGAGACCCTGAATAATCGCCCTAGAACTTCGTCGCCCGGCACCCTACAAGTTGATTTGAGTGTGACACTCACGTAATTCACCATCAAATTAGCGATCGACTTAAGGGATTTAATCTTATGACTGTAGCTAAGGAACATATTACTGATAGCAATAGCAATAGCGGTTTATCAAATTTCCGCGTCACTATCGAACGTTTGATCGAAATTTTAGATTTAGAATAAGAGGATGACTACGGAATTTTAAGACCGACTGAATATGCTTTCAGGACAGCGATGAAGTTAGTTTTTGAGGCATACGATAGCATGGGAAACAGTTTCCCAAAAGCCTCAAACAATACTTCCAAATAAGAAAGGTAGTATTTGGCTTGCTTGGGAAAATACAAATTCCGATCGGGCAGTACGCTTGATCTGCCCAATTAATGCCGATGAAAAATCTTACATTTATCATGTGACTGGGGAATATGGCTCAAAAGATATTACTTCAGCGGCAATATTAGTCCAGCGGCTAAAGTGGTTTAATGAAGCATGAACGATAAATGTTTTCGGAGTGCATCAGATGGCACTTCCTTCATTTGATCGTACAATAAATTTTGACTTAATATTTCTTTGGCGATCGCCTCCACCACCGGTACACAAACCGAATTCCCAATTTGCTTGTAACTTTCCCCCGCACTTGGATAACTCTTAAAATCTTCCGGAAAACCCATAAGACGATAACATTCCTTCAGCGTCAACTTTCTCACCATATCTTGCTCAGGAATGTAGATAAAAAACCTGCCCGATGTTTCTTGCGAAGGAATTGTCGGATGCACTCCATCTACCGAATAAATTCGATTAGGCTGTCTGTGAACTCTCGATAAATGTTCTGTATTCGGCCTCACGCCAGTTTTCCAAGTACCTTTATTTCTGTAACCTACAAACAAAAGTCCCGAATCTTGCTTTCTCGGAGACTCAATTAAAGTATACTCGGATTTGTCCAATATTTCAAAATCCCCTGTCTCGTCTAGAAATTCCCTAAGTTGGGGAGGAAACTTGCTTTTAAGTCCAGAAAAATTGAATTCTTTACCTTGAGTTGCAATAATAAATATTCTTTCACGATGTTGCGGAATTCCAAAGTCTTTAGCATTCAGCATTTTGTAATTCACGCTGTATCCCAAATCTTCAAGACTGGCAATAATTATTTTTAAGGTATTTCCCTTGTCGTGATGGATTAAGTGCTTAACATTTTCGAGAACGATAACTTTAGGCTGCTTGATTTTTATAATTTTACAAATCTCGAAAAATAGCGTGCCTCTAGTATCTTCAAAACCGAGCTTTTTGCCGCAAATGCTAAAAGGTTGGCACGGAAACCCGGCGACTAAAATATCAAAGTCTGCTAAATCGGCGGGATTGATGTTACTGATGTCGGCAAAAGGAACCTCACCGAAATTTTCTGTGTAAACTTGTCGGCATTTGCTGTTTATCTCGCAGGAAAAAACGCATTCAAAGCCAATTTTTTCAAACCCTTGTCTGAAACCTCCTATTCCTGAAAACAAATCTATAAATTTCATCTATAATTTAATACTAAATCTTACTAAAGCCAATCCTAACATATTTTGTTTCTCTCTCTTCTTTCACTCTGCGTTCTCTGCGCTCTCTGCGGTTCAGAATACTAATTTAAACAAAAACCCCGCGCCGGACAGGGCATTGCCGTGTCTACAGATATCGCCGAGAATGTCGATCGCCCAAAAACTCCCAAACTTGTCCCGCCGCCGACTAAACTAGAAATAGCAAAACAAAATACAGCCATTATCTACTTCCTTTCACCAACCATGAGTCAAACCTTGGAAAATCTGACCGCAATCGATGACAAGCTATCCAAACGCCACATCGACCTCGATCCGGGCGGCTACTTCATCATTTATCTCGATCGCGAAACCAGCTTAATCTGTGCCAAACATTTCACCAACATCATCGACGATCGAGGCCTCGCCATCGATCCCGAAACTGGTAAACCCATCCCCGCCCGTGGCAAAGTAGAACGCACTGAGGTCACACTTTTTACCGGCAGAACCGCCAAAGAACTTTGTGTCAAAATTCTAGAAGAAACCCGCCCCAGCCCGGTGACAATGTTAGATCACGCGGCTTATCTGGGACGGGAATTTGTACGGGCAGAAATTGCTTTGTTGAGCGATCGAGAATACGTTCAAGATTAGTGCAGCCCTGCCAGAATTTCTGGACAAAATGGCAACTTATCGGACTTAGCAGCACCGATTACGAAAAACCTTGATACCAGAAATAAGTCACCATCGGAATCACTGTCGCCAATACCAACAGCACAACCACAACAACTGTGGCATTGCCTTGGTCTGTTTCTTCAGCTTTTTTAAACGTGCCTTCAACTTGAATGTTGTCAACAACTTCAGGAGCACCCGGATCGGGTTCGCCCGACAAAACAGTTGCAATGCGCGTACTTGCAGCCGCAAATGCCTCGTTGTATTTATTGGCTTCCCGCAGCGGCACTTGCACGGTTTCCCCAGCCACACTCTGGGCAATTTCATCGGTTAGCAGGGATTTCACCCCTTCCCCCGTCCGAATTGCCGCACTGTTGGTAACAGTGTCGAGAACGAGTAAAATTTGATTAGTCTGGTCCTCTTTTGCGGGAAACCACTGTTCAAACAGTTGGTCGGTGAAAGTGGCTGTCGTTTCGCCGTAGTCTAAGCGGTGGATGGTGACAAATCGGACTTGTTTCCCTGTTTTGTTTTCCAGGTTGTCGAGCACGCTGCTGATATTGCTTTCGCTGCTGCGGCTGAGCACGTCGCCTTTGTCGAACACCCAAGTTCGATCGCCCGCCGACAACACCGGTATTTCGTAAACGCCAGTCGCCAATGCCGGCAATACCGCCATCTGGGATGCGATTAGGACGATCGCGATCGCCGCGGCTAAAGGTTGGAGATATTTTCTCCAGTTAAATAATTGCTTCAGGAGTCTGGTCATGAGGTTAACCGTAAAACTGACTTTTTTCCAAAAATACTATAGAAACCCCCGTAAAATTCATTTTATGCAGGGCAATATTTACAATTAGCTCGCCAGTGGAACTCCCCGCCCGATTATTTTAGGATTCTAACTATGGAACCAGCAGACACTTATAAAGGTTGGATTATTCAATCCCAGAAAGTCTTCTACGTCGAGGTTTGGGATAGCCGCGGCAACCGCCACGTCGCCGTCCAAAATGCCAAGACAGAGGAGGAAGCTTTGGAATTGGCCAAAAAGTGGATAGACAAATATGAGTCAAAACCCGGAAGAATGCCGATCGACGTACCCCATCCTTTCGGAGACATGATCGATATGCCATTTTAACTCAGTAGTCAGTAGTCAGTAGTCAGTAGTCAGTAGTCAGTAGTCAGTAGTCAGTAGTCAGTAGTCATTAGTCAGTAGTCAGTAGTCAGTAGTCAGTAGTCAGTAGTCAGTAGTCAGTAGTCAGTAGTCAGTAGTCAGTAGTTGGTTGCTACAAATTACCAATTGCCAATAACCAATACAAATTACTCCTTACCCATTACCAATAGTCATTAGTTATTGGTTATTGGTTAGTTACTACCAATTCCCAATTCCCAATTACCAATGACTACTGGCGAAAGCAAGCCGTCTGCTAAGAAATTCCTCGCAATTTCCGCGTATTTTCCACTAAACTCCGAGCAAATTCGTCGAACCTTTCAGACAGTTTTTCATCCAACAATGTACCATCAGGACTAAAAACTTTCCAAGCTTGTCCGATCGCAATTTGTTCGGGAATTACCCAAGCGTGCACCCATCTCAAAATGGTTCGCAAATCGTTGAGTGCGTTGCTGTTAACTTGCCCTCCCAAAACGCTAATCGCACCCGCAACTTTCCCGTCCAAATGCTCAAAACTCATCAAATCCAGGGCATTCTTGAGAGCACCGCTGACGCTACCGTGATACTCCGGCGTTGCCAAAATCAAGCCGTCGGCTTCCTTAACCGCATTTCGCAGCTTTTCCACATCCGGGTAATCGAGATAATCATTCTCACCGTCGCAGAAGGGCAGATTGAGCGATCGCAAATCGAATATTTCAACTTCCGCGCCCAGGGCCTCGGCCCGTTCTGCTGCCACCTTCAACGCTAACTGGCTGTAGGAGCCAGCCCGCAAACTTCCACCAATGCCGACAATTTTTACCATAAAGCTTAAAAACAATAACTGCTTGACTAAAGCGTACTCATTACGAGTATGATTAACATAGCAAGTTCGATCGGCAACTGTCAATCGATTTTAGATTTTAGATTTTAGATTTTAGATTTACCGACGGAGCCGAGAAACCGGGTTTTTTGAGCAAAATCAATCGATTTTAGATTTTAGATTTACGGACGGAACCCAGAAACCTGGTTTTTTGAGCAAAATCCATCGATTTGAGATTTGAGATTTACCGACGGAGCCAAGAAACCGGGTTTTTTGAGCAAAATCCTTGGTTATAGCCCGCAGATTACGTAAAAAACCCGGTTTCTTGAGGA